>JACRMK010000027.1 GCA_016235055.1 Chloroflexota bacterium
ACGAAGTTGGGAGGGGGTCGGGGGGAGGGCAGCGCCACTTTTTCGGCGGGCCAGCTTGCGTGACAAGCGCCTGAGAGCCAGCGCATCGCAAGCGGCATTGGAAAGTACCCGTACAAAGCCAAATTGAGAATTGCTGCGCGCATGCCGTATTGCGCCACGGTGGTATAATTATGACGTATGTAAGTCCACCACCGCGAAGTGAGGACATCTATATGACCCAAGTGCTCGTCGAGCGCGATCCCTACGACGTCGCGCTCGAACAGTTCGACAAAGCCGTGCAGTATCTCGACATCGGCGAAGGCACCAAAGAGATGCTGCGGCACCCCCAGCGCGAACTGACCGTTAATTTCCCCGTCGAGATGGATGACGGCCGGCTGGAAGTCTATACCGGCTACCGCGTGCACCACTCGACCATTCTCGGCCCGACCAAGGGCGGCATCCGCTACGGCAAGAACGTCAACCTGAACGAAGTGCGCGCGCTTGCGATGTGGATGACGTGGAAGTGCGCTGTGGCCGGCCTGCCGTACGGCGGCGCCAAGGGCGGCGTCATTGTCGACCCGAAGCAGTTGTCGCTCCGCGAGCTCGAAAAGCTGACGCGCCGCTACGCGACCGAGATCTCCGTGCTCATGTCGCCGCACGGCGACATTCCCGCGCCGGACATGAACACCAACCCGCAGATCATGGCCTGGATCATGGACACCTATTCCATGCACAAGGGCTATTCGGTGCTCGGCGTCGTGACCGGCAAGCCGGTGGAAATCGGCGGCTCGCTGGGCCGCAATGAGGCGACCGGCCGCGGCGTGATGTTTACGACCCGCGAGGCGCTCGGCAAGCTTGGCATGAAGCCGTCGGACACCAGGTGCGTCGTGCAGGGCTTTGGCAACGTCGGTTCGGTCAGCGCGACCTTGCTGCACCAACTCGGCTGCAACGTGATTGCGGTCAGCGATGTGAATACCGGCTTGTACAACCCGAACGGCATCGACATTCCCGAGGCGCTCAAGTGGTCGCGCGCCAAGGGCACACTGGTTGGCTTCCCGGGCGCCGAGGCGGTGACCAACCACACGCTGCTGGAGATCAAGTGCGACGTGCTGGTGCCGGCCGCCATGGAGAACCAGTTGACGGCGGAGAATGCGGGGCGCATCGACACGAAGCTGATCGTCGAAGGCGCGAACGGCCCGACAACGCCGGAAGCCGACGAGATCTTCACCCAGCGCGGCATTCTCGTCGTGCCCGACGTGCTGGCCAATGCGGGCGGCGTCATCGTTTCGTACTTTGAGTGGGTGCAGGGCTTGCAGTCGTTCTTCTGGGACGAGAACGAGATCAACAGCCGCCTGGAGCGGCTGATGGTGCAGAACTTCGCCCGCGTCTGGAAGACATCGCAGGAGAAGAAGGTGTCGATGCGCATGGGTGCGTACATCCTGGCCATCGATCGCGTTGCCAAGGCGGGCGACCTGCGCGGGCTCTACCCGTAACGGTCACCGCGGAAAGCCAATCTCACGGGCGGGCGATGAGGTGTCGCCCGCCCGTTTCTTATGAACACGTTTGACACGCTGCTGATCGCTTCGCCATCGCCGTTGGTGCGAGCGGGGCTCAAGTCGCTGGTGCAGGACGCGACCGACTGGTATCTGCTCGGCGAGGCGGGGACCGCCGGTGATCTGCTGTCGCGCCTGCGCGACTTGCAGGTCGACGCGTTGCTGGCCGACCTCGACATCGCCGAGGACGGGGCAGGGGAGCTTGTGGCGCGACTGCGGGCTGTGTCACCGTCGACCAAGATCGTGGCGCTGGCCGACGCCTGGAACGACACGCGCATCGTGCCGGCGCTTGGCGCAGGCGCGCACGCGTTCATCGTGCGGCGCTCATCGGCGGGCGAGATCGCCGACGCCCTGCGGGCCGCGCGCGCCGGGTCGCTGGTCCTGAACCCGGCCGCCACGGAGCTGCTGAAGCTGCAACTGCAGCCGCGCGAGCCGGTGGAGGCGTTGAGCGCGCGCGAGCTGGAGGTGCTGCGCGCGCTGGCGCGCGGCCTGCCGAACAAGCTGATCGCGCAGGAACTGATCATCAGCGAGCACACCGTCAAGTTCCATATCCGATCGATCCTCGACAAGCTGGACGCTTCCAACCGCACGGACGCCGTGCGCATTGGGATCGAGCGCGGATTGGTGGCGCTGTAGGGATGACGGGATGACAAGATGACAAGATGATTGGTAGGGGCGGACTGGCGTGTCCGCCCGCCTGCACGGCGGTCGACGTGCAGCATGCCTGAAACGGGCCGACACGCAGATCGGCCCCTACACTATCGGTTAGGTGCAAAACTACCCCGCTGTGCGATGCGCATGGCGGGGTTTTGCTATATAGTGTCAGCAAGGTTGAGGAAAGATTCGCCCGCTGTGGGCGCTAGAGCATTTCGCAGAAACATCGGACACGCCATGCGGTTCGCCGTGTAGGGGCAGGTCTTTGACCTGCCCCTCGGACAGGCCAAAGGCCTGTCCCTACATGCCGCGCGCAGCCCCGTGCGGCACGATGTCGGGTTATTCGCAAACTGCTCAAACGGATCGGATAAGCGAGAGGAAACCAGAAATGGCATTCAGCAATTTGCAGGCACTATCGAACGAATACGCGGCGCTGGTCGAGCAGGTTAGCAAGTCGGTCGTGCGCGTGGATGCGCGCCACCGCATCGCCGGCACCGGCATCGTCTGGAGCGCGGACGGCGTGATCGTGACGGCCGATCATGTGGTGGAGCGCGAAGAGGGTATCGAAGTGTTGACGCCGGGCGGCGAGACCGTCAAGGCCGAGTTGATCGGCCGCGACCCGAATACCGACGTGGCGGCGCTGCGCATCAGCGCGAGCGGCCTGACCGCCGCCGACTGGACGCCGCCGGCGGAGTTGAAGGCGGGGCACCTGGCGTTCGCGCTTGGCAAGCCGTGGGATAACACGCCGATCGTCAGCGGCGGCATCGTGAGCGCGGTCGGTGTCGGCATGCGCGGGCACGGCCGCAACGGCTTCGTGCAGTCCGACGTGGTGATGCTGCCCGGCTTCTCCGGCGGCCCGCTGGTCGATGCCGGCGGCCGCGTGATCGGCATGAACTCGTCGGTGCTGGGGCGCGGCGTCTCGCTGGCCGTGCCGGTCGAGGCGATGAAGCGCGTGGTCGGCGATCTGCTCAAGGAAGGTCGTGTGCGGCGCCCGTACCTCGGCGTCGGCCTGCAGGTCGTGCCGCTGGCGTCGTCGCTGAGCGCGAAGGCGGGCGGGCAGGAGCGCGCGCTGATGATCCTGACAATCGAAAGCGGCGGCCCGGCCGAGCAGAGCGGCCTGCTGCCCGGCGACATCCTGCTATCGGCGGCGGGCAAGGCGTTGCAGGACACGAACGACCTTCAGCATGCGCTGACGCCGGACAACGTCGGCCAGACGGTGACGCTGTCGGTCGTGCGCGGCGGCGAGATCAAGTCGATTGGGGTGAAGGTGGGGTCGAAGTAGACAGAAGACAGTAGTCAGTAGTCAGACGAAAGTGAACAGTGAACAGTGAACAGTGAACAGTGAACAGTAACCGGTGAACAGTACCGCCGTGGACGAGCGCTAAAGCGAAGCATTAGAAATGCGCAGGGCGGTTACCCGCTCCTGCGCTTTCTTCTTGCTACGTACCGCGCACTGCTCACTGTTCACTGTTGACTGTTCACTCATTCTGACTACTGGCGTCTGACGACTGGTTACTGCCTACTGTTGCTTCACGTCCGCCGACACGGTGATCGACGCGCCCTTATCGAAGGTCAACACGACGCTGATCTTCTCGCCAACTTTGAGTTCGCGCTTGAGGCCGATCATCATGACGTGATAGCCGCCCGGCTTCAACTCGGTCTGGCCGCCGGCCGTGATCGGGATTTCCTTGACCGGCGCCATCTGCATCGCGCCGCCGACCATCGTCGTCTGATGGATTTCGACCGCTTGCGCCACGTCGCTCGCCGCAGAGAGGAGCTTCATATCCTCCTTGCCGATGTTCTTGAGGATCATGTAAGCCGCGCCGTTGCCGCCCGCCATGGCCGCGCGTGCCCATGGCTGGTCAACAACGATTGATGTCGCTGCGGGGCCGGGCGCCGCTGGTGTCGCTTGCGGGCCGCAGGCGGTGGCGAAAAAGACGCCCAGCGTCAATGCCAGGCCGACGTACAGGTAACGCATCTCAGCTCTCCTTGTGGAACAAGTACCGTAGATCGTGAGTGATTTCGTCGCTTTCCACGCCAAACGGATAGACAACGCGAATGCGGAATTGCGGATCGATCAGGTAAACGAACGCCGTGTGGCTCATCAGATAGCCGGCGGCGGAGTCGGACTCGACCCGCGAGTAACTGACGCCGTACGCCTGGGCCGCGGCGGTCAGTTCCTGATCGGTGCCGGTGAATCCCTTGAACGTTTCATCGAACCTGTGCACATAGGCGGCGATCCTGGCGACGTTGTCGCGCGCCGGATCGACGGTCACGAACGCCACACGCACATCGGCCGCCTCGGCGCCCAACTGCCGCCGCACCTCGGCCAGCCGCGCCAGCGTGGTCGGGCACACATCGGGGCAGGTCGTGTAGCCGAACGCCAGCAGCACCCACTGGCCGCGCAGTTCGCTCAGCGCGGCGGGTTTGCCGCTTTCGTCGGTCATCCGCACATCGCCGGCCGGTTTCGGCGGGTCCTGGTACACGCCGCCATACTGGTGCGCGCCGAACAGGAACGTCGTGATGATCAGGCCGACGGCGAAAACGGTGCCGGCGACGGGCAAGGTCCACCAGTATGCTTTCATGGCTGCCTCAACGGTTCCCGACCGAGCGAAACTCGTGGCGGATGTTCAGTGTCTGCTCGCCGGTCAGTCCGGCCGGCTGCACGCGGAAGACGACCTGATACTCCTGCGGCAGGTTGGCCTGGTAAGCGTTCAGACCGCTGCACTGCGTGACGAAGATCTTGACCTGATCGGTGGCGGAGGCGGGCTCGATGATGAGCGTGCCGGTGGCGTTGACCGGCGTCATCGAGTTGTTCTTGATGCGGTAGATGACGCTGACCGTTTCGCCCGGGCGGGCCGAGACCACCGTGGGGCTGGTCTCGATCGTGAATGGCAAATTGTACTGCGAGTACGTTATGTACACCGTCACCGGCCCGAAGAAGCGCCAACCGAGCCAGACGGCGTTGACCAGCAGGAACAGCCCCGCGACGGTGATAATGATCTTGCCGGTTCGTGATGCGCGAGCCGGTCTGGTTTCAGGTGCGACCATCGATTCCATAAGAACTCTCCCCCCTCAAGCGTGCGATTGTGCGCCTCGCCGGGCAGGCCTCACACGACGCATGCCGATGCACTCAACAAAGTAAGCATACCCGAACCGCGCATCCGGCGGAAAGTGACGAATGTCATGTTTTTCGCCGGGGCATTTGACCCGCCGCCGCACGTACCATGTACCACGGAGACACAGAGGCACAGAGAAGACCTGAAACTGCTTCTCTGTCACGTCTATCGTCGGGGCATTTGACCCCCCGCCGCGAACCCCATCTACCACAGACACAGAGGCACAGAGAACAGAAAAATAGACTCAGTAGATCCAAAATTCATAAGCGCGGGGCGACGGTAGCGTGAATGACGTTGACGACGCCATAGATCGCTTCCAGTTCGCGCCGGATGAACCGGAGAAAGCGTGTCAGTTGGAAGCGCTTGGTATCGAGCCAACG
>JACRMK010000028.1 GCA_016235055.1 Chloroflexota bacterium
CCAAGGATCGCTTTCGCAATTTCGCCGCGGGGTTGTCAGACCTGGTGATGAGTATTGCTACCGCATTGCATAACTTTCGCCGGACCAGACGACGCTATCGCCACAAGCGATCCAATGCCTATTTTGAATAGAGTCTATTAGTCATTTGGTGCGGCGCTCTAACTCATCAGGACGCCGCCATCGATATTGATGGCCTGTCCCGTCATGACCGACGCTTCGCGGCTGGCCAGGTACACGGCCAGCGGCGCGATCTCGTCCGGTTCGAGCCGCCGGCCGATCGGGGTGCTGCCGGCGGCGACCGCTTCGAGCGTCTTGCCGGTGCGTTGAGCGTCGTACGCGATGCGCTTGTCGTTCATCAGCGTGTGTACCGGCCCGGGGCAGATCGCATTGACGGTGATGCCGTGCGCGGCGGTCTCCATGGCCAGCGTGCGGCTCAGACCCAGCAGGCCGTGCTTGCTGGCCGAGTATGCCGCGCCGTGCATGGTGCCAACCTTTCCCGCGATCGACGCCACCTGGATGATGCGCCCGTGCCGTTTGGCGATCATCGATGGCAGCACCCACTTGCAGAGCAGGTAGGGCACGGTCAGGTTGACGTAGAGCGTGCGGTCCCAGAACGCGTCGTCGAACTCCAGCACCGGGCGCGGGTCGGCGCTGCTGCCGATGCCCGCGTTGTTGACAAGGATATCGACGGGACCGAGCGCAGACACGGCCTGGTCGTAGACTCCCCGTGCTGCGCCCGGCTCGGACAGATCGGCTACCAAAGCGATGCATCGCCCGCCCGCCTGGCTGATCGCCGCGCTGACTTCGGCCAGTTCCGCTTCCGCGCGGCCGGTCACGGCGACGTGCGCGCCCTCGGCGGCGAATGCCAGCGCGATCGAGCGGCCCATGCCGCGGCTGGCGCCGGTGACGAGTGCGACCTGGTTTTGCAGTTTCATGCCGGCGCCCGCTTTCTGATTGTGACGACCGTTATACTGTTTTGCGTTGAGCATGTCCTAATCCACTGTCATTCTGAGATGGTCCATACCGGCGGCGGTATGCGATGCGGCAGAAACTTGGGCGCGGAATTTCCAAGTCGTCATGCCGGCGAAAGCCGGAAGCCAGAGGTGTTGACCCTGGGCCCCGGCTTTCGCCGGGGCGACAACCTGCGACGGTTTATCGCCGGACTTGGCGAAGTTTCTGAGCAGTGCAGAGGCAAGGCCGATGGAGTGCAACACGCTTCGCGCGCGAAGAATCTGGGATGCAGCATTTCAGATGCTTCGCGCGCGTAACGAGCCGCAGGACATAAGCCCTGCCTTCGCGCTTCATCCTGTGCCCGCCGTGGACAGGACATACATGACGGATTAGGACATCCATAAATCGAAACGGTATTATTTCTTCACGTACTTCTCGATGATCGGCGCCAGCAGGCCGCCGCCGCCGTTCTTGGCCAGGTTGCCGCCGTCCATCGGAATGATCGCACCGGTGATCCAGTCGGCCGCGTCGGACGCCAGCCAGAGCGCCAGGCCCTTGATGTCGTCCGGTTGGCCGAAGCGCCCGCGCGGAATGCCGTGCAGGAACGTATCGCGCAGGTAGGGGTCCACTTCCATGCGATGCTCAAGGCCGCCGCTGCCGAGCACCTGCGCGGGGAGGATGCAGTTGACGCGCACGCCGCGCCCCGCCCATTCCGTGCTCAGCTCTTTCGTCATGTGGATGACCGAGGCCATCGCCATGCCGTAGATCGCCTGTGTGCGGCCCAGCGAGGACCAGCCGGCGATCGAGCCGATGCTGATGATGCAGCCCTTGCCCTGCTTGAGCATGCGCCGCCCGGCCTGCTGCGTGCAGTAGAAGCGACTGATGACCAGATTGTGGAACGTCTTCTGCACCTGTTCCAGCGTCATGTCCTCGGCCGGGCCGGCGTACGCTTCGCCGGCGATGTTGCCGAGAACATCGATGCGCCCCCCAAACTCTTTGTCGATCGTCTCGTAGACCTTGTCGATGTGCGCGATGTCGGTCATGTCGCCGGAAAACGGAATGGCTTTGACGCCCAGCTTTGACAGCGTGTTGGCCGTCCGCTCGTTACCCTCCGCGTTGCGGTCGAGCAGCAGCAGATTGGCGCCGGCCTCGGCAAAGGCGGTCGCCGTCGCGCGGCCCATGCCCTGGGCGGTGCCCGTCACGGCGGCCACGCGGCCGCTCAGATCAAACATGTTCATGCGATTCGCTCCTCAAGCGATGTGCGGTATGCGCGGAGCAAGCGGCCCCGCCCCGTCCCGTGTTAGTGCGCGCCCGGTTGGCGTGCGGCGTTCCACGCCTCGTACTCTGCCTGCGCCTCGTCGTTCAGTGGATAGTATTTGCGCAGATCGCCACCCTCGGCCAGCTTCATGCGCGTGAACTCTTCCCATTCGTTCTTCTCACCGGCCAACTTGGCCACCTCCGGCGCGAGCTTCACCGGCACGACGATCGCGCCGTCGTCGTCGGCCATGACGATGTCGCCGGGCATGACCAGCACGCCCGCGCACGCCACCGGCGCATTGACGGCGAACGGCATGATGCCGCCCTGCCAGCCGTGATTGGGCGTCACGCCGCGCATCCAGATGCCGAGCGCGAGCTCCTGTGCGTGAGTCCAGTCGCGCACGCAACCGTCGATCACGACGCCAACGCCGCCGCGGCCTTTGAAATAAGTGAGCATCATCTCGCCGAAGACGCCCGAGGCCATGTCGCCGCGCGCATCCACCACGATCACGTCGCCGGGCTGGGTGTGGTACATGGCGTGTCGGTGCAGTTGGAGCTCGGTGTCGGCGTACTCGCTGTTGGCGCTCATGTCCTCGCGCTTCGGCATCCACTGCAGCGTCAGTGCCGGGCCGACGACGCTCCGGCCTTGGTGCCAGGTGGTCAGCCCGCGCATGTGTGGGTTCTTGATGCCCAGCTTGTACAGTTCGCCGCTGGCCGTGGCCGTGCCCACGGTGCGCAGCGCTTCGATCAGCGCTCGGTCGGGACGGACAATATCGGGTGTGGTGATCATAGGGTTGTGGGGTGCGCTGCTGTGCCGGCGTCGCGCGGGAGTCAGTCCCGCGGTCTGAAAGGGAATCTCGGCTTGACGGTCGGATTGACGATGTTTTCGGGCGGCGGCAGGAATCCGTCCAGCATGGCGGTCAGGTTCTGCACGCCCGCATCGAACATATCGAACTTGGCCTGAATGGAGCCGCCGGCGACGTGCGGCGACAGGATGACATTGTCGCGGCCGGCCAGTGGATGCACGGGTGGCGCGATGCGATCGACAAAGATGTCGAGCGAGCCGAACGTGTCCAGCCCGGCGCCGCCCAGCCGCCCTTCGTCAAGCGCCCGCTTGAGCGCGGCCTCGTCGACCAGCATGCCGCGCGACGTGTTGATCAGGCAGGCGGTCGGCTTCATTTTGCGCAGCGCCGCGTCGTCGATCATGTATTTTGTGGTTGGGGTCAGCGGCACGTGCAGCGAGACATAGTCGGACTCGCGCAGCACGGTGTCGAGGTCGGTCATCTCCACGCCGAGCGCGTGCGCATCGGCGCGCGGCGCGTTGACGTTCTGGCGGGTGGCCAGCACGCGCATGCCAAAGCCGCGCGCGCGGCGGGCGGTGTGCACTGCGCTGCGGCCGAAGCCGATCAGCCCCAGGGTGCACGCGCTCATGCGCGGGATCGTGGCGGTCATGCGCCGTGCCGCCACCAGCTCACCGTCGGTCATGGCGCGCTGCATGACGGCCAACTGGCGGTTCAGCGCCAGCATAATCGCCATGACGTGGTCGGCCATCTCTTCAATGCAGAAGTACGGCGTATTGGCGACCAGGATGCCATGCTCGGTGGCGCGCGGCACGTCGATCTTGTCCGTGCCGGTGCCCATGCGCGCGATGGCGCGGCATTGGCCTGCCGCGAGCGCATCCACGACCAGCCGCGGCATCGGTGTGCCGACGACAATCACGATGTCGGCGTCGCCGGTCTGCCGCGCGATAGCGGCGGGGTCTTCATCCGGCACCTCGACGATGCTCAACCCCGCGGACCGGTAGCGCCCCAGTTCATACTCGCCTGGGAAGAAAATCCTGGCGGTCAACCGCACGAGTTTGAATTGCGAATAGTCGGACATTGTTCAGTGAACTGTGAACAGTGAACCGTGAACAGTGATTGCATACCGTTCACGGTTCACTATTTACTTGCTGTTAGCCCTTCGTCGCGCCGGCCGTGATGCCGCTGACGAAGCGGTCCGTGAAAAAGAAGTACAGGATAGCAATCGGCAATGATGACACGGTGGCGGCTGCCATCAGTGGCCCCCACGAGAAATAGTCGCCGCCGATGAATACGCCGACAATCCCGTTCGTCAGCATTTTGTTATCGCCGCCGCTCACAAAGGCGATCGCGTAGAGCAGTTCGTTCCACGAAGCCGTGAAGGAAAAAATGGCCGCGGTGATGATGCCGGGCATCGCCATCGGCAGCGTGATGCGCACAATCGCGCTGACCCGGCTGGCGCCATCCACCATGGCGCACTCCTCCGGCTCGTGCGGCACATTGGCGAAATAGCCGCTCAACAGCCAGGTGCAAAACGGAATCAGGAAGGTGGGGTACGTGAGCCATAGCGAGGGCAGCGTGCCCAGCAGCCCCCAGCCGTTGAGTATTTGCGCGAGCGGCACAAACAGGAAGGTGCGCGGTGCGAGATAGGTGATGAACACCAGCGTGCCGGCGATCGCCGCGCCGCGAAAGCGCAGCCGCGCAATGGCAAAACCGGCCATGACGGAAATGGTCACCGCGATCGCCGTGGTGGCGACGGAAACGGAGAAGGTATTCCAGAACCAGGTAAAAACATGCGGCGTTCCGAACAAGGTGCCGTAGTTCAGCAGGTTCGGTCTTTCCGCCAACAGGAAGTTGCCGCTGAAATCGTAGATATCCTTCTCGAACTTCAGAGAGGAGATAAACCCCCAGTAGAACGGAAACAGCAGGATGAAGCCCACGCTCGCCAGCAAGAAATAAAAGGGCGTCGCCCGGAAGGCTTTGCGGGAATGTCGCGCAAGGTTCATGGTAGTTAGTTCGCCTCCTGGCGGCGCACGCTGATCAGCGAGGCGATGACCAGTAATATTAACAGTGGAAACATCGTCATAGTGACTGCGGCACCCAGTCCAACGAACCCGGAGGAGAACGTCAGGGTGTACGCCGTCAGCGAGAAAAGGGTTGTGGCGTCGTTGGGTCCGCCGCGCGTCAGCAGGAACGGCAGGTCAAAATCGCCCAGCGTGCCGATCGTGGAGATGAGCGACACGATAATGACAACGGGCAGAATCATCGGAAAGGTGATCTGCCAAAACGACTGCCAGCGATTGGCGCCGTCGATGCGGCTCGCCTCCAGAATCTCCGTCGAAACGCCCTGGATCGCCGCCATGAAAGTGATCCCGAAGAACGGCACGCCGCGCCACACGTTGACGTATATGAGCGATGCCATCGCCCATGTCTCTTGCCGCAAGAAGGGGATCGGCTCGGAGAGCAGGTGCAGCTTGCCGATGAGCACTTCGTTGACGATGCTGAACGCCGGGTGATAGATCCAGGACCAGATCATCGTGCTGAAGACGGTCGGCATGATCCACGGCAATAAGAAGAGCGCCTTCGCCGCGCGCTGCCCCACAAACGGGCGGTTGAGCATGACGGCGAGCACCAGTCCCCCGCAAAACTTCAAGACTAGCGCGAACAGCGTATACACGAGCGAGTTCACGACGGTCTTGGAAAACAGGTTGGTGCCCAGCAACTTGGCATAGTTTTCCAGGCCCGTAAAGTTCGCATCGGCGCCCATCTGCTTGTCGGTGAAACTGAGAAAGACGGCGTAGAAAAACGGGTACGCCATCATCACGGCCAGAAACACAAAGCCGGGTCCCAGCAGGATGTAGCCCAGCGAGGATTCTTTGTGCAACAACCCGGCCACGATAGAACTCAGCGTGCGGGGCTGCGCTTGAGGGGAAGGGGTCATCGGTTTCACCCGGCGAAATCTCGGTGTGACCGGGTGCAGAGCGCCCGGGTGTGCATAAGCCCACCCAGGTGTTCTGCACCCGGCGGAGTGACGAACCTAGCTGAGCAACTTCAGGTCGGCGATGTCCTTGAGGACGCCGTCGAGCGCCGCGCGCGCGTTGCCCGTTGAGCAGGCTTGCGAGAACAGCTTGCCGATGATGATCTTGTCCTGCATGAGCGAAGACAGCTTGGTCTGGTTCTTCAGGTTGTAGCCGGCCGGTAGCGCCAGCTTGAACATTTCCTTGGCAACCGACAGTTTCGGATCCGCGGGCCAGATCGGCTCGTTTTCGTACTTCGGCAGCATCGGCAGGATGTAACCCTGCCCGGCCTTGTAGAACGCACCGAGGTTCTTGATCGAGAAGAACTGCAAGATTAGGTCCTTGGCGGCGTCCAGATCGGCACCCTTCGTGTGGTTCAGAATGCCCCACCAGGGCAGCGTGGCTGCGCCAAAGCGCCCGGCCGGCCCCTTGGGCGGAATCGAGTGATTCATCGCCGCCGCCAGCGCCGGGTTGCTCTTCAACGCCGGCAGGTAGATCGTATTGACGTTGGGCGTCATCGAGATCTTGCCGGCCAGGAACGCGGCATTGTTGGCGCCGTCATCGTACGCCACCTCACCCGGGTCGCCGGCGTCCCGGTGCAACTGGATCGCGAACTCAAGGGCTGCAATCGTCTCCTTGCTGTCAAGCGCCAGCGAGCCGTCCGGATTGAACTCCTTGCCGCCAAACGCCCAAAGGAACAGGTACGGCGTTGCGTTGCCGTCGCCGGCGGCTTTGTCGGAGAACGTGATCCCGAAGGGGTGCCCCTTGGCTTTGAGCTTCTTGCCGGCGGCGAGCGCCTCTTCCCACGTGTCCGGGAACTTTTCGTATCCTTCTTCCTTGAACCAATCCAGGCGGTAGTTGATGAACCAGTTGTGCTGACCGATCGGCACGCCGATCCATTTGCCGTCTTGGACGGCATTGAACGGTGCGGCGGGCAGCCAGCCGCCGCCGGCGCTGCCGAGCGCTTCCGCCACTTCGCTTACATCCGCCAGGGCTTTGGCATAAGCCGCCGGCGGGGTGGCGCTCTGGATAATATTGGCCCCGCTCTTCGTCTCGATCGCGGTCTGAATCTTCGCGGGGAGGTTGGTGCCTTCCAGCTCGCGCGAGAATGTGACGCCGTTCTGCTTTGCCCAGTCGTTGGCGAAGTTGTCGATGACCGGGTCGAGTTCCGGCAGGAACGACCATGGGCCGCCGAGGAACTTCACGGTTGCGCCCTTGAGCACTGGCGGGGCCTTGGTGGCGCCGGCGGCGGGGGCCATGGTGGCTACGGCTGGCGCGGCGGTCGGCGTGGCGCCGCACGCCGCCATGATCGCGCTCAGCCCGGCCACGCCGCCGGCGGCGGCGGCGCCCTTCAGAAATTCGCGACGAGTAATAACGGGATGTTGCTTGGTGGACATTGAGTTTCCTCCTCCAGCCTGTGATTGAGAAAGGTCCGATTCCGCTGCTGCTGTTGTGCTTGGTTGTGCGCTGTCTGCGTGACACTGACGTTGACGTTAAGGTGTTGCCTCAGAATGGATGAGGCAATGAAGTCACCTCCCGCCCGGTGGGCTGCAAAAACATCGAAATAAACCTGACGCGCAAACTGACCTGCATCACCGCCGACTGCTTATCGGCTCTGCCTGAGCGCCGGGGATGGCAGGGAAGGCGGCAGTCGCCAGATCGCTCGCTGAGTGGGGGAACTCGGCCCAGCATACGTAGCCGCGAAACGCCCGTCGTGCAAGCAAGAGTATGAGCGTTGAGTTGCGAGCAATCCTAGCGTCCATCTCGGCCCGAATGACCGTGAATGACCGTGTAGTAGGCCACTCTGGAATTGTCGCGATTCTATCACGCTGACAATCAATTGTCAATTGGGTGATTGTCACTAAATGACAATCGGTTGCCGCAGTATACGTCGGTTCTGTCGAGGGCGATGACATCTATGCATCAGACGGCACGGAAGTGGCTTGCGGCCAGATGCTACCCCTGCCACAACATGTCGGCGAACTGCGTCTCAACAATCTGCCGAAAGGCGTCCACACGCTCGTCGGCGATGCGCAGATACGGCCGCCGCGTGCGATTGGCCGGTACCAGGAACGGCGACGAGGCCGAGACGGCCTTGCCGATGATGCCGTGCAAGTTGCCGCCATCTTCCAGCACGGCGCGTATCTGCGTGATGAAGGCGTGCATGCGCTGCTGGCGGTGTTTCGCCTGCTCCCAGCGCTGGTTCACGATATCGGCGTGCCAGTCCAGCATGTAGCGCGGGTTGAAGTTCACGAACCAGGAGTACACGCCGCGCGCCCCAAACAGCATGTATGGCGTCATGGCATGCTCGCCGGTGAAGTGGGCCACCTGCGGCGCGCACGCCATCAGGGTCATGAACTCGGGGAAATCCGAGCCGACGTGCTTCGTGCCGATGAAGTTCGGGATGTCCAGCAGTTCGACGTAGTCGGGGCCGCGCCGGTAGTTATGCACGCGCGGGGTGTTGTAGTGAATCAGCCCGAACCAGTCGGGCGCCGCGCCGCGGATATCCTGCCAGAAGGCGCGATACGATTCGGCCGTCATCGGCATGAAATACGGGTGGCCAATATGCGCGCCGAGGATGCCCTGCGCCGCGGCGTACTCGATGCGGTCAAGCATGCCTTTGGTGTTGGTCCAGGTCACGCCGACCATGGTCGGGAAGTTCAGCCGGCGCGTCTCTTCGGCGAACACCGCGACGATCTGCTTGAACTCGTCAAGCTCGATCGCGTAGAACTCGCCATCGCTGTCCGTCGTGTAGATGCCGTGCGCGCCGGCCGCGTGCAGCCGCCGGATGTTCTCGCGGAATACGTCGGCGTCGAAGCGGTCGTGCGCATCGAACGGCGTCGTAATCGCCGCCCAGATGCCGCGCAGATTGTCGCGCGTCAGGCGCTCGTGCATGGCATAGGTCATGTGATTTACTCCTTCGTTTGGTTGCCGGTCAGGCCGGCCAGTGCCCTGGTTGCGCCTGCGTGCTCAGTTCGCGCATGGCGGCCTGCGCGGAGGCAGCGCGCCCGGTCGCAGTCATGCCGAGCGCCAGCAGGCCCAGCAGAGTGTCTTCGGACGAGGCGCACAGGCGGTAGTCACAGCCAAAACGCGCGACGATCAGGTCGCGCAGCACGGCGACGTGCTGCGCCAGGCCGCCGGAAAAGACGAGGCGGGTCCAGTCCCGCGCCGGCGACAGGCGGGTGGCGCAGGTCCAGTAGTTCGCGGCCATGGCGTGGAACGCCGCGCGGAACAGATGGCCGATGCGCAGATTGCCCTCGTGGATATGTGTGATCGCGCCGCGTTCGCCCAGCGGGCCGGGGAAGAACGCGAGGTCGATGGCGAGGTCGGTCTCCGGCGTTTCGGCGACGGCGCGGTTGATGACCGGCCACGGGTCGGCCGCCGGCATCTGCTGCGCGCTAGCCAGCTCATTCAGCAACCCCAGCAGGACGTTCAGCGAGCGTCCGGCGGGAATATGCGTTATCGTATTCAGAAACATGCCGTCGAAGAACGGCCGGACCTGGTACGGGCCAGGCGCGGCGCGCGGCGCCAACCGGCTGGCCTGCGAGCCAGTCGAGATATTAGACTCTATTCGAAATAAGGGATCCACCATTCTGAGCTTGTCGGAGCATGCGGAAAAGTGGCTAGTACCAGTGCTTTGACCGCATGCTTCGACAGGCTTACGATGCTACGTCGCTATTTCAGATAGAGTCTATTGATCGACAGTTCACCGGGGGCGATGAATGCACCGGCCAGCGCCGTCTGATGATCGCCGGCGGGCGCGTAGCAGGTCAGCCGCCGGCCATCGATCTCCAGCGTGCCGACCACCGTGCGCACATCGCCCAGCACCGGCCAGCCGATCGAACCCAGTCCCAGCCGCTCGAACAGATCATGATGCCAGTCGCCGCTCTCCACGTTGACCGCGCCGACGGCATTGGTGATATCGGTCGCCGGACGCGCGCCGCACAGGCGCCCGAGCACGAAGTCCGGCAGCGACGCGGCTATGGCGGCGTTCGCCGGCAGTTCGCCGCGCTCGCGCAGCCAGTACAGGAAACTGACCGGCAGACCCGGTCGTACTTCGCGGCCGAGTTGCCGCGAGTCAACATCGTCAATCATGCGCGCGAACCGGTCCCAGTAAGTGCTCTGGCGCGACGGATGCGGCATGAGCAGGCGCTGGTCGCGCCACGAGATGTAGTTCGATAGCGGCGCACCGTCGCGGTCGGACAGCACCAGTCCGCCCATCTGCCCGCAGGCGACAATGCCCTCGCAGCCCGGCGCGTTCGGCAGCAGCGCGCGAATGAGCGTGCGCGTGGCGTCGATGACGCGCTCGACATCGATTTCGCAGAACAGGTCGGGCAGGCCGCCAACCGGATCGGGGAACGGCAGGCGCTGCAGATGCGTGATAGACAGTGCATCAAGGTCGAGCACGGCCCCCTTGAGGAACGAGGTGCCGAGATCGATAGCCAATAGGGTGGTCATGGTCAACTGCTCTGTCGCGCGCGAACCCGTGCGCTCGGCTCCGATCGCATCATTCGAAAGACACGCTTCGCGGTAGAGGGAGATGCGGTCTGGGTCGCGTCGGTTGCTTGGGAGGCGGCGCTCGAGCGGGATGGTGGCGCGATTCTAACACTCCGAAAATCGATTGTCAATTGGAATATTGTCACTGATTGACAATCATAACCGCTAAATGTATACTCGCCGCCAAGCTTATAACGGATGACGGTGGCCGAGCCACGTTACAGGAGGAGTTCTTGTCGATGGAGAAGAAACCTACCTCTGATCAGTTGCTTTCGTTGTACCGCGTCATGCTGACCATCCGGCGCAGCGAGGAACAACTCGCCAAGATGTTTGCGGCCGGCCTGGTGCATGGTGCGTGCCATACCTACGTTGGCGAAGAGGCGGTGGCGACCGGCGTCTGCGCGCACCTGCGCGCTGGCGACATGGTCTTCAGCACGCACCGCGGCCACGGCCACGCACTGGCGAAGGGCGTCAGCCCCGGTGCGCTGATGGCCGAGCTGCTGGGCCGCGAGACCGGCGTGTCACGCGGGCGCGGCGGCAGCATGCACCTGTTCTCGCCGGAAGTCGGCATGATGGGCACCAGCGGCATCGTCGCGCCGTGCATCCTGCAGGCGACCGGCGCAGCCTACGCCTTCAAGCTGAAGGGGCTGGACAACGTCGGCGTCGCCTTCTTCGGCGACGGCGCATCCAACAACGGTGCATTCCACGAAGGCATCAACATGGCCGGGGCCTGGAAGCTGCCCGCCATCTTCGTGTGCGAGAACAACCTGTACGCCACCGAGATCGCCTATTCATCGGTGACGGCCAACCCGGAGGTCGCGACCAGGGCGGCCTCGTTCGGCATTCCGGGCGTCGCGGTCGACGGCAACGATGTGCTGGCCGTCTACAAGGCGGCGGAAGAGGCCGTGCGGCGCGCGCGCGCCGGCGAGGGCCCGACGCTGATCGAGTGCAAGACCTACCGCACGCGCGCCCACGCGGAAGGCATGCGCGATGCCGGCTACCGCTCGCAGGACGAGATCAACGCGTGGAAGCAGCGCGACCCGATTGCCACGTTCCGCAAGCATCTGCTGGAAGACGAGGACGCCGGCGAACCGGAACTGCAGAAGATCGAGAGCGATGTCGAATCCGGCACCGTGGCGGCTGCGAAGTTTGCGCAGGCAAGCCCGTATCCGGACCCGGCCACTGCGCTCACGCATGTTTTCGCTGAAGAGACTAACCGGTAGCGACCGCAGGCTGGACGCTCACATCTAGCGAGGAACCCCGATGCGCGAACTGACATACACGGCGGCCGCCCGCGAGGCGCTGACCGAGGAAATGGCGCGGGATTCAACGATCTTCGTGGTCGGCGAGGGGATCGGCCCGCGCGGCGGCAACTTTGGAACGACCCTGGGCCTGTATGAGTTGTACGGGCCAATGCGCCTGCGCGACACGCCGATCGCCGAGCGCGGCTTCATCGGCATGTGCACCGGCGCGGCGATGGCCGGCGCGCGCCCGATCGTGGACTTCATGATGGTCGATTTCATCCTCGACGCGATGGGCGAGATCATCAACCAGACCGCCAAGATGCAGTACATGAGCAGCGGCCGCATCAAGATGCCGATCGTGCTGCGCGGCAGCATCGGCATCGGCAAGGCGGCCGCCACGCACCACTCCGGCGCCTACTACTCGATCTTCGCGAACGTGCCAGGCCTGCGCGTCGTCGTGCCGACGACGCCGTACGACGCCAAGGGGCTGTTCAAGACGGCGATCCGCAGCGACGACCCGGTCATCTTCCTGGAGCACAAGTTGCTGCTGAACAACAAGGGGCCGGTGCCGGAAGAGGAATACCTGATTCCGTTCGGCCAGGCGGCAATCTCGCGCGAAGGGAAAGATGTGACCGTCGTCGCGATCGCGGCAATGGTGCAGGAAGCGCTAGCGGCGAGTGATGCGCTGGCTAAGGAAGGCGTGTCGGTCGAAGTGATCGACCCGCGCACCATTTCGCCGCTCGACATCGACACGATCCTCGCGTCGGTGCACAAGACCGGTCTCCTGCTCGTGGTCGACGAGACGCCTGCCATGTGCGGCGTCGGGGCCGAGATCGCGGCGCAGGTGGTGGATCGCGGCTTCGACGACCTCGATGCGCCGGTCCGCCGACTGAATGGCAGCGCGGTGCCGGTGCCGTACAGCCCGACGCTGGAAGGCGCGATGCTGCCGGGCGCCGGCAGCATCGCGGCCGCCCTGCGCGAACTGCTGGCCGAGTAGTGCGAAGCGCCGATCTGGCGCCAGGAGAACCCGGATGGCATACGAGATAGTCATGCCGCGCCTGGGCTGGACGATGGAAGAAGGCGTCTTCCTCGAATGGCTCATGCACGACGGCGACGCGGTAAAGATCGGCGACCTGCTGTGCCAGGTCGAGGGCGACAAAGCGGTCAACGAAATCGAATCGTTCGAGAGCGGCGTGCTGCGCATCCCGCCGGATGCGCCACCGCCCGGCGCGAAGATCAAAGTCGGGACACTGCTCGGTTACATCGTCGCGCCAGGCGAGACCGCTCCATTTGAGAAGGGCGGGGGCAGCCCGGCGACGGCCGCCGCTCCTGCACCTGTTGCGACGGCGGCCGCGCCGGCGACAACCCCCCAATCTGCCGCGCCGGCCCGCAGTAACGCGCCGACGATCAGCCCGCGTGCCCGGCGCATCGCCGGTGAGCTCGGCGTGGCATGGGAAGGCCTGAAGGGCAGCGGCCGCACCGGCCGCATTGTCGAGCGCGACGTGCGGGCAGCGTCGGCAGCAAAGCCCGCGGCCGTCCCGGCGAGCGGCCAACTGCGCATCAGTCCGCTGGCTCAGCGGCGCGCGGCCGAGCTTGGCGTGGATTTACAGCGCCTGGTCGCGGCGCAACCCGGCAAGCGGATCGAAGTGGCCGATATCGAGGCCGCAGCCGCCGCACAGCCGACCACCGACGCGACTGGGCCGCTCAGCGGAGTGCGCCGCATCATCGCCGAACGCATGGGCACGAGCGCGCATACGACCGCGCCGGTGACGCTGACGACGGAAGCCGACGCCACCGAACTGGTGCGCCTGCGCCGCGCGATTGCCGACGACTTGCAGGGCACCAACGCGGCGACGCCGACGTATAACGACCTGCTGGCGAAGATCGTGTCGGTCGCGCTGTCCGAGCATCCGGCGCTGAACGTCTCGCTGATTGGCGACGGGCTGGTGCAGCACGCGGCCGTGCACGTCGGCCTGGCGGTCGATACCGAGCGCGGCCTGCTGGTGCCGGTCGTGCGCGACGTGCAGAGCAAGTCGGTGCAGGCGATCGCGGCCGAGTCGGCGCGGCTGCTCGAGCAGGTGCGGGCCGGCAAGATCTCGCCCGACGACCTGCGCGGCGGCACGTTCACGATCACCAACCTCGGCATGTATGAGATCGACGCGTTCACGCCGATCATCAACCTGCCGGAGTGCGCGATTCTCGGCGTCGGGCGCATCGTTGCCCGGCCGGTCGTCGTGGACGAGGCGTCCGAGACGGTCGCCGTGCGCAAGATGGTCGCGCTCAGCCTGACCTTCGATCATCGCCTGGTCGATGGCGGGCCGGCGGCGCGCTTCCTGCAGCGCATCAAGCAATTAGTGGAGCGGCCCTATGCCTGGCTCACCCGCTAATTCGCCCGGCGTTCCCGATTACCTCGCCAGCCTCTACGATCTGAGCGGGCAGGTTGCGGTCGTGACCGGCGGCACCGGCACGCTCGGCGGCGCCATGGCGGTCGGCCTGGCGCGCGCGGGCGCGAAGGTCGGCGTGCTCGGCCGTCGCACGTCCGCCGCCGAAGCGCGCGTGAGCGAAATCGCGGCGAGCGGCGGCGAGGCGATGCCGCTGGTTGCCGACGTGCTGAACCGCGCCGCGCTCGACGCGGCCTGCCAGTCGGTGCTCGACCGCTGGGGCCGCATCGATATCCTGATCAACTGCGCGGGCGGCAACTCCACCGCCGGCACGGTCGCGGTCGACGGCTCGTTCTTCGACCTGACGCAGGACGGCCTGCAGAACGTCATCGACCTGAACCTGATGGGCACGCTGCTGCCGACGCAGGTCTTTGGCGCGCCGATGGCGCGCCAGCGCGCCGGCTGCATCATCAACATCTCGTCGCTGTCGGTGCCGCGCGCGCTGACGCGCGTGGTCGCCTACGGCGCGGCCAAAGCCGGCATCGAGAACTTCACGCGCTGGCTGGCGATCGAACTGGTGCGCAAGCACGGCCCGGGCCTGCGTGTCAACGCGATCGCGCCCGGTTTCTTCCTGGCCGAGATGAACAAGCCATTCATGCTGAACCCGGACGGCTCGTGGTCCGCGCGCGGCCAGGCGGTGATCGACCACTCGCCCAGCGGGCGCTTCGGCGACCCGCAGGAACTGGTCGGCGGCACGATCTGGCTGTGCAGCAAGTCCGCCAGCTTTGTCAACGGCGCCGTCATCCAGATCGACGGCGGATTCGGCGCATTCAGCGGCGTGTAGGCCGCAATTTAACACGGAGAAAACGACCGATGCCCCCCGTCAAGGAAATCACGATTCAGGCCGATGCCCTGCGCGACTTTGTGGCGCAGTTGTTCGCTCGAGCCGGCATTCCGGAAGCCGATGCGGCGCTCGTCGCGGACTCGCTGATCGAGGCCGACCTGCGCGGCGTGCACAGCCACGGCGTCATGCTGATACCGGGCTACATCGCGAACATTCGCGCCGGCCGCGTCAACAAGCAGCCGAAGCCGAGTATTGTGCGCGAGACGCCCAGCGGCGTACTGATGGACGGCGACAACGGCATGGGGCAGGTCATCGCCAGGCAGGCGATGGCGAAGGCGATCGAGAAGGCAAAGCAATCCGGCGTCGGCGTGGCGAGCGTCTTTCATAGCACCCACTACGCGGCGGGCGCGTACTGGGGCCTGATGGCGGCCGAGCAGAACATGATCGGCATTGTGCTGACCAGCGCCGGTTCGATCATCGCGCCGTTCGGCGGGCGCACGCGCATGTTCGGCACCAACCCGTGGACGATTACGGTGCCGGCCAAGACCGAGTACCCCGTCGTGCTCGACATGGCGACCAGCGTACTGGCCGGCGGCAAGCTCGCCTGGGCCGCGGTGCGCGGCGATCCGGTGCCGCCCGGCCTGGCGCTCGACAGCGAAGACCGCCCGACCACGAACCCGGAGCACGGCCTGGCCGGCCGCCTGCTGCCGTTCGGCGGCTACAAGGGGTACGGGCTGATGGTGATGGTGGACATGCTGGCGACGCTGCTGAGCGGCGCGGCGATCGGCCCCGAGGTGATGACGAACGTGCGCGGCGGGCAGGACCAGAACATCGGCCATTACTTCCAGGCGATCGATGTATCGGCGTTCATCGCGGTGGACGACTTCAAGGCGCGCGTCGACGACTATACGCGCATGGTGCGCGCCTCGGAACTGGAGGCGGGCAGCAGCCAGGTGCTGATGCCGGGTGAGCGCGAGTTCCGGCTGGCCGACCAGCGGCGCAAGGACGGCATCCCGATGCCGGTCACGATGCTGGCGCAACTGGAGAAGCTCGCAAAAGACCTGGGCGTCGCGCAGCCCTGGTAAGCAAACTGAATACGAACCCGTCGAAGCCCCAGGCTCCGGCGGGTTTTTGTTTTGCGGCGCACAATGCGGAGGCATAGCGTGTTGCCATGTACTTGCGACAGGGCATCGTTGATCCGTCGTCATGCCCGCGAAAGCGGGCATCCAGGCATGTTGACCCTGGGCTCCCGCATTCGCGGGAGCGACGGCGCGCGTTGCCGCGTAGTAATGCGCACTGATCTCGCTCTAATCTGAAAAAGACGTCCTGCCAGTCTATTTGACCTGCGGTTGCATAACTGTCATAATTGTGATGTTAGCACAGTTACATGACATTCGTTTCCATGAGGGGTTAATAGACGAAGGAGTACCATGGAAAAGACGATTGGCGCATTTGAGGCCCGGCGCAGTCTGGGCAAGCTGATCGAAGAGGCGTTCTACAAGAACGATGCCTTCATCATCGAGCGTTCGGGTCGGCCGATGGCGGTTATTGTGTCGGTCGAAGACTACGAGAAATGGCAGCGCCAGGCCAAAGACCGGCTGTTCGCGCTCGTGGACAAGGCGCGCAAGGGCGCAGCCGGCGTGCCTGCGGAGACGGTCGAGCGCGATGTGCGCGCCGCCGTGCGCGCGACGCGGGCAAAGCCCCGCCGCAGCAAAGCGGCAGCGCGGTAGACTGGTCCGCCCATGCGCGTCGTGCTCGATGTCGGGATCTTCGTCAGCGCCATCATACGAGCGGATGGCCATCCCTCGCAGATACTGGAAACGTGGCGCGACGGGCGCTTCGATGTGCTTTCGTCGCTGCCGATTCTGGACGATCTGCGCCGGGTGCTAGCCTATCCACGCATCCGAAAGCATCACCGGTTGACCGCTGGCGAGATCGATCAATTGGTTATCGCATTGGGCGATGCGGTCAGGTTGGCGCCGGATGTGCAGGCGTTGCAGGTTGTACCTGGTGACCCAGACGACGACAAGATCATCGCGTGTGCGGTCGCCGGAGACGCCGACTACATCGTCTCCGGCGATGAACACCTCTTGAGCATGGTTCATTACGAGGGAATACAGATCGTGTCGCCCAGGCGCTTCTTGGCGATTCTCGGCTAGAATGCGTTCTGGTCGTGCGCTGGCATACACATTTCGTTTGACGATGGACGATGGTTCACCCAACGAGGTAGACAGTGACTGACAACACCACGAATACCGGCTCCGCGTCGGAGATCACCCTCTGGGGGCGGCGCATCCACGGCCCGACGCTGCCAGGGCAGGGCATCCGCTGCAAGCGCGAGTCGGCGCTCTCGCCCGACGAGATCGCGGAAATCGCTACGATCATTGCGCGCGGCCGCACCGAGCGGCACTCGGTCGAACTGCCGGAGCGGCTCAAGACGCGGCACTGGCAGTCGATCATGGCCGTGATGGACGCGCTCAATGCGAAGCTGGCGTGGCCGCCGGCCGGCTGGAAGGTCGGCGCGGCCGCCGTCGAGATCCAACGCGCCGAGGGCGTGCCGGGGCCGGCGCCGGGCCTGCTGAGCCGCGACGGCGTGCGCGAAAGCCCGGCGCACATGCCGCGCCACCTGTTCATCAACTACCGCTGCTCGGAGTGCGAGTTCGCCTTCCGCATGCGCGAGGGGCTGCCGCCGCGCGCAACGCCTTACAGCGAGGACGAGGTCGCCTCCGCGGTCGAGGCGCTGGTGCCGGCGGTCGAAATCGGCGACACGGTCTTCGACGACTGGTACGGCGCGAGTGGCTACCAGGGTTCGTCGATGGACAACGGCGGCGCGGCGGCGTTCGTGTACGGCGCGCCGGTGCGCGACTGGCGGCGGCTCGATCTGGCGGCTGCCAAGATCGACCTGTACCTGAACGGCCAGTACATCAAGTCCGGCCACGGCCGCGCGGCGATGGGCAACCCGCTCACCTCGCTGACGTGGATGGCGAACTGGCTGCGCGAGCGCGGCCGCACGCTGCACGCCGGCGAGTTCGTCAGTACCGGCACCTGCACCGGGCACTTCTTCGCCGCGCCCGGCGACCGGCTTGATGTCGACTATGGCGCGATCGGCAAGGTCGTCGTCATCTACGAGTAGGGCGATGCCGCCGTTGAACGCTGCTATCGAGCCGGCCATGAGCGCGCCCGGGCCGCGCAGACGCTGGTGGTACCGGCACAATCCGGGAGTGACATCAACTGCGCAGTCACGCCGATTGATATCTGTCGTTCGCCGTGGTGATGAACAACCCAGGAGGCGTACACTTGAGTCAGCGACGGTTTGAGGGCAAGGTGGCGATTGTCACCGGCGCGGGGCGCGGCATGGGCCGCGCGATTGCAATGCAACTGGCGCGCGAGGGCGCCTCGGTCGTCGTCAACGACGTGCAGCCGGCGTGGGCGGAGACGGTCGCCGCCGAGATTGCGGCGGCGGGCGGCCAGGCGATCGGCATCGCCGCCGACGTCAGCCGCGAAGATCAGGTGGCGTCGATGGTCGCGGCGGCCGTGGCGCGCTTCGGCACGGTTGATATCCTGGTCAACAACGCCGGGATACTGGGCCACACCACGCCGCTCGAGCAGATCGCGGGCGACGAGTGGGATCGGATGATGGCGATCAACGTCAAGGGCGTGTTCAACTGCACCAAGGCGGTCCTGCCGATCATGCAGGCCAGGCGCTACGGCAAGATCGTCAACATGTCGTCGTCGGCCGGGCGCAGCACGAGCACGTTCGGCGGCGCGCACTACACGACCTCGAAGGCCGCGGTGCTCGGCCTGACGCGGCACACGGCGCGCGAAGCCGCGCCCTACAACATCAACGTCAACGCGACGGCGCCGGGCAGCATGGACACCGAAATGGTGCGCGAGCGGGCCACGCCGGAGCATCTCGCGTCCGAGGAACGCAAGATCCCGCTGCGGCGGCTCGGCACGGCGCAGGACGAGGCCAATCTGGTCGCGTTCCTCTGCTCGGACGAGTCGTCATACATTGCGGGGGCGACCATCGACATCAACGGCGCAGACCTGCTGATTTAGGCGGTAATGCTGTTTCAGTTTGATCATGTCCCCATACCTGGTGGTAATAGCGGTTGTCACCCCCTCATCCCCTGGCCCCTTCTCCCCCGCCCGCGGGGGAGAAGGGGAAAAGCTGATTGGGGATTGGCGCGGCGGCTTTGCCGCCGCGCCAATCCCCTTTTACTCACTCCCCCTCCCAGCTTCGCTGGGAGGGGGCCGGGGGGAGGGTGGCGATTGCTATACAGTGCTGACACATACAACAACCGCATGGGGACATGCCCATCACAAAACAGTACAATACCAATCCGCGTCGAGATTGTACCGCGGGCTTGTCGTGCACAGGACATGCACGACAGGTCAATTGGACATTCTCAAATTGACACAGGTTTGCACGGGTCAGAGGCTCAAGCGCAAGCAGCCACGCTACGCCGTCGCCGGATCGACAGCGACGCAGCGCGCCACGTCGGCATCCAGCGCGAGTTCGGTCTCGTCGACGCGCACGACAAAAGCGGGGTGGCGCTGTACGAGGGTGATGACCTGGCCCGGCGCAATGCCGTACGCCATCAGGCGTTCGCTGCGTCCGGGGTGGGTCGCGGTTAGATGTGTGACGCAGGCAGACTGGCCCGACGCGAGGTCGGCCAGCGTCAGGACGCTGCCGGATGCGTCAGGCGTCATCGGGTGCCTGTCGCGCTTTGGCGAAGCGGTTCAAAAGCCGCTTGATCATCTGCACGCTCTGCGCCCGGTCGGCGTCGGCGATCTGGTAGCCGCAGCGCGGGCAGCAGACGAACGAGCACGCGCCGTGCAGAGGGCACGCGCTTGGACATGCGTCGCCGGCGGCCGGGTCGAACTCAAAACTGCACAACGGGCATTTCATCTTATGACCACGCGCGTAGCACGAGGTTGAGCACGCCGCCGGCCGCGAACGCGAACGGGAAGATGAACGCCGTGATCGCGAGCGTCGTGCGCCAGCCGCGCTCCTTGACCATCACGAAGAAGTTGGCGATGCACGGCACGAACAGCGTGAGCGTGACCAGCGCGACGATGATCTGGTTCGGCGTCAGCAGACCCTCGCGCGCCATCAGGAAGAAGCCGGCCGCGCCGTAGTCGCGCCGCAGGAACCCGATCAGGAACGCCTCGGTGGCGACTTCGGGCAGGCCGAGCCAGCCGACAATCAGCGGCGTTGCCAGCGCCTTGAGTGCGGTCAGCGCGCCGGACAGGTTCAGCAGGAAGAGCAACACCGTGCCGCCGACGAATAGCGGCAGCACCTCTTTCAAATACCACTCCATGCGCGCCAGCGTCTTGACCAGCAGGGGGCCGATGCGCGGCACGCGGATCGGCGGCAGCTCCAAAATGAAGTCCGACGTGTTGCCCGGCACCACCTTCGCCGCCAGCCAGCCGACCGCCAGCAGGACGCCGGCGACGACTCCCGTCCAGATCAGCGTGGCGCGCGCGTCGAGCCCGCCCAGCATACCGAGCACCACGCCGAGTTGCGCCGAGCACGGCACGCCGAGCGCCAGCAGCAGCGTGACCAGGATGCGGTCTTTCTTCGTCTCCAGCGTGCGCGTCGTCATGGTCGCCATCGTGTCGCAGCCGAGGCCGAGCACCATCGGCAGCACCGCCTTGCCGTTCAGCCCCATCGCCTTGAAGACGCGGTCGGCCATCACTGCCAGCCGCGGCAGATAGCCGGAATCCTCCAGGATGCCGAAGGCGATGAAGAAGGTGAATACGATCGGCAGGATGATCGCGAAGCCGTAGGTGAGTGCCACCGTGATGACGCCGTAATCGCCGACGAGGAAATCCTGTACAAGTGGAAACGGCACCCAGTCGCGGACAAGGCGGACGGCCGCCGGATTGATCCACTCGCCGAAGAGCGTGCCCTCGACGTAGTTGACCAGGGTGCCCGCGCCGAACTTGCCGACGAACATGTACATCGCCACCAGCACGGCGAGCAGAATCGGGATGCCCCAGACCCGGTGCACCGCCAGCCGCCCGAAGCGAGCCGCCAGCGAGTCGTCCGCGCCGAAATCGCGCTGCGTGACGGCCGGCACGATCGTGTCGATCCAGCGGGTGCGGCTGTTCTGGATGGCGCGCGAGAGCGGCTCGGCGCGCTGTGTCTGCAATTCGGTACGCACCGCGACCAGATCGCCCAGCGCGGCAGCGCCTGCGTGTGAACGGACCCATTCGTCGATGGTTGGATCGCCGGCCAGGAACATGACGGCGATGGCGCGCAGGTTCGCAAGGGGCAGCGCGTTGCCCGCGTGACGCGCCTGCCAAACCGCCTCGATGCGGGCGATGGCGGCCTCGATCGGCGCATCGTACCGGACCAGCGCGCGTGCCGGCGCCGGCGCGTCGAGCGCCGCCAGCAGTTCAGCCAGTCCCTCGCGTTTCGTCGCGGTCGTGGTCACCACTGGCGCGCCGATCCGCCGCGACAGCGCGGCGGCATCGACGCGGATTCCGCGCCGGCGCGCTTCGTCGGCCATGTTGAGCGTCACGATCAGCGGCACTGCCGCTTCAGCCAGTTGCGACGTGATCAGCAGGGCGCGGCGCAGGTTCTTGGCGTCGGCGACCTGCACAACCGCGTGCGCGCTCTCGTCGATCAGCACATCGCGCGTCACCCGCTCGTCGTCCGACAGCGGCTGCAGCGAATTGACGCCCGGCGTGTCGATGACGGTGCGGTCCGGCTGCGTGCGCGAGCGCCCGCGCATGATCTCGACGGTCGTGCCGGGATAGTTGGCCACCGTCGCGTAGGTCCCGGTCAGCCAGCCGAAGATGACCGATTTGCCGACGTTGTGGTTGCCGACCAGAACGATGTTGGAGCCGCCGCTTGAGGCGGCAAGAGTCGAAGGGGAGTGGCAGGTCATAGGTATCTCCACATACTGACACTACCTATTATGGTCAATTCCGTATGTACGGGCAGGGACGAATGTCACTATTTTTATGGGACAAAACATAGAAACGCGGAACTGTCCCCAATATGCCTAATTCTGTGGTGCCTGGGTGTCCAGGGGAAAACTGGTCGATGCGCCCGGAGCGCACCTCCTCGGCGGGACGATGGCCCGTATCTCCATCAATCTGAGGTCAGCGCTGCGCGGGCGGCCGTGGCGCTCTCCGCGATGACCTCGTCACTGTGCGCGGTCGAGACGAACCCGGCCTCGAACTGCGACGGCGCGACGTACACGCCGCGCTCCAGCAGGGCGTGGAAGTAGCGCGCGTAGCGCTTCGTGTCCGAGCGCTTGGCGCTCTCGTAGTCGGTGACCGGTGTTTCGCTGAAGAACGTGGTAAACATGCCGCCGATGCGGTTCTGCTGCACCGGTACGCCCGCCGCCCGCGCGCCATCGGCGATGCCGCGACAGAGGTCGGTCGCCATGCGTTCCAACGCGGGGTAGACGCCGTCGCCATGCAGCACGCGCAGCGTCGCGATGCCGGCCGCCATCGCCAACGGGTTGCCGGAGAGCGTGCCCGCCTGGTAGACTGGGCCGCTCGGCGCGATCATCTGCATGATGTCGCGCCTACCGCCGTACGCGCCGACCGGCAAGCCGCCACCGATAATCTTGCCGAGGCAGGTCAGGTCGGGGCGCACGCCGTACAGCGCCTGCGCGCCGCCGAGGCCGACGCGAAAGCCCGTGATGACCTCATCGAAGATGAGCAGCGCCCCATGCGCGGTCGTCAGTGCGCGCAGACCTTCCAGGAAGCCAGGCTGCGGAGGCACCACGCCCATATTGCCGGCCACCGGCTCCACGATGATCGCCGCGACCTGCCCGCGATTGGCGTCGAGCAGGCGCTCGACCGCCGGCAGATCGTTATACGGCGCGGTCAGCGTGTCGGCCACGGTGGACGGCGGCACGCCCGCCGAATCCGGCAGGCCGAGCGTGGCGACGCCCGATCCGGCCTGCGCCAGCAGCAGATCGGCGTGGCCGTGATAGCCGCCCGCGAACTTGATGATCTTCGCCCGGCCGGTGAACGCGCGCGCCAGCCGCAGCGCCGACATCGTCGCCTCAGTACCGGAGTTGACCATGCGTATCAGTTCCAGCGAAGGCATCGCGCCGGTGATCAGGCGCGCCAGTTCGACTTCCAGCGCAGTCGGCGCGCCGTAGCTCGCGCCGCGCGGCGCCTGCGCGCAGATCGCCTCGACGACGGCGGGATGCGCGTGTCCGAGGATGAGCGGCCCCCACGAGAGCACGTAGTCGGCATAGCGGTTGCCGTCGACGTCGAACAGGTAGGGGCCCTCGGCGCGGTCGATGAAGCGCGGCGTGCCGCCGACGCTCTTGAACGCGCGCACCGGCGAGTTGACGCCGCCAGGGATCAGCGATTGTGCTTCAGTGAATAGTGCCTGTGATCGTTCAGTGTTCATAGTTGAATTGGTATTTCTGCCGGTCGCCATGGCCGGCGAGTCTGCGGGCGGTAGTATGGCTGCGATAGTAGGACGGCTTGCTTATACTGTTTCAAATGGAAAATGTCTCCACGTGCATATCGCATGAGCACGCGGCACGCCGCCAAGTTCTGCCCTCCCCCCGGCCCCCTCCCAGCGAAGCTGGGAGGGGGGAGCAAGTCACTGGGGAGGTGCGCGGCGGCGTAGCCGCCGCGCACCTCCCCGTTAGTTTTTTGCCCCTTCTCCCCCGCGCGCGGGGGAGAAGGGGCCAGGGAATGAGGATGTCGTACAAGATCTCGACGTGGTCGCAGATGAAGCCGACCGGCTGGACAAGGAAATTGCGCTTGCCCTGCCCGGCCAACTCGGTCATGACCTGCCCGACCTCCGGGCCGAGCCACTTCTCGCCGGTGCTGCCCGCGCTCTGGAAGGCGAAGCAGTGGCTGACCGGGCGGCCGATGCGCGGCAACAGCGCGCTCACCGTGTCCAACAGTTCCTGCGGGTATGGATCGCCGCTCGCCTGGATGCGCTCCGGCAGGCTGTGCGCGCTGAAGATCAGTTCGACGTCCGCGCCGTCGAAGCGCGCCAGCGCGGCGCGCGTCTTCTCGGCCAGCGCGTCGAGGAAGAGTGGGTGCGTCTTCCACGATGTGATTTCGGCGACCTGCACGTTGGGCGCAAGCTGGTCGCGCGCTTCCTGCAAGCGCTGGTGATACGCGCCGACGCTCATCTTCGAGTAGTGCGGCGCCAGCACGAGCGCCACCAGCTTCTCGATGCCGTCGGCGGCGACCTGCGCCATGGCGTCCTTGATATACGGGCGCCAGTGCCGCATGCCGACGTAGACGCGGAAGCCGTCACCGAGCGCCGCCTGAAGCGCGCGCGCCTGCGCCTGCGTTAGTTCCAGGATCGACGAGCGCCCGCCGATCAGTTCGTAACGGTGCCGGATCTCGGCCAGGAACGGCGCGGGTATCGGCCGCCCGCCGCGCACGTCGAGCAGGTACGGCTCGATCTCGTCCAGCGAATTGGGGCCGCCGTAGGCCATTAGCATCACACCCGTCGGTTTCGTCATGGGTTCAGTTCGTCCATTCATGCACCATGTCCACCACCGCGCGCACGTTGTCCACGGGCGTCTCCGGCAGCAAGCCATGGCCGAGATTGAAGATGTGGCCGGGGCGTCCGCCGGCCCGGCGCAGAACGTCGCGCACTTTGGCTTCCAACACGTCGCGCGGCGCGAACGGCGCGAGCGGGTCGAGGTTGCCCTGCACCGCGACGTCGCCAACCGTTTGCCAGCCCTGGTCGAGCGGCACGCGCCAGTCGAGACCGACCACGTCACTGCCGGCTTCGCGCATGTGCGGCAGCAGCGTCGCTGTGTCGGTGCCGAAGTGAATCGTCGGCACGCCGCTCACGGCGCGCAGGATCCGCTGCGAGTAGGGCAGGACGTATGCCGCGTAATCGTCCGGCGACAACTGCCCGACCCAGCTATCGAACAGTTGCACGGCCTGCGCGCCGGCCGCGACTTGTGCGTTGAGGTAGTCCGCGACCACTGTAGCCAACCGGTCCATCAGTGCGTGCCACGTCGTCGGGTCGCCATACATCAGTTGCTTGGTGCGCCGGAAGGTGCGCGTTGCGCCGCCCTCGATCAGGTACGACGCCAGCGTGAACGGCGCGCCGGCGAAGCCAATCAGCGGCACATCGCGGCTCTCCAGCGCGCGGCGCAGGCGGCGAATCGTCTGCATGACGTTGTCCAGGTCGGTGGCCGCATCAACCGCACGTAGATTCGCCACGTCGGCGGCCGTGCGCACCGGGTTGTGGATCACCGGTCCCTCGCCGGCAGCAAACTCCAACTGAATGCCCATCGGCACCAGCGGCAAAAGGATGTCGGCGAACAGGATCGCCGCGTCGACGCCGAGAATATCGACCGGTTGCAGCGTGACTTCGGCGGCGACGTCCGGGCGGGCGCAGATCTCCAGCAGGGAGAGGTTCTTGCGGATAGCGCGGTACTCGGGCAGGTAGCGGCCGGCCTGCCGCATGAACCACACGGGCGTGCAGTCCACTGGTTCGCGACGGCAGGCGCTCAGGAAGCGCGCGGTCACTGCCAGATCGCCGCCGCCGTTTCGGCGCTCAGGTACGTGGCGGTGTGCAGTGGCGTGTCGCTCAGCGTGTAGGCGCGCGCGTCGGTGCTGCGCAGCTCGGTCACCAGTTCGGAGAAGCGCGCGAGGTTGTCCATCTCGTACACGACGACGAACTCCTGGTCCTGCAGGCCGGTCGAGTAGAGCAGCAACTGGCTGATCTCTTCGTACTGCTTGCCGACGCGGATATGCGAGTTCATCATGCCCTGCCGCGACTCGCGGCCCATCAGGTACCACTCGGTCGTCTTGGTGAACGGGTACATGACCAGGTACGGCTTGCGCGCGTCGCCGAACGGGTCCATCTCCTGCGCGGAGCGCTGCGACTTGGAGTACTGCGACGGGCGGGTGAAGCCCCAGAGCGTGCGGGTCACTTCGAGGTAGGCGCGATGCGGATTGGTGGCGCGCGCAAAGCTCTCGAAGAAGTGTTGTGCCGCGCCGGTATCGTCGGCGGCCAGCGCGCTCCAGACCAGCAGGTCAGCGCCGTGCTCGGTCGGGAAAACCTGAAACAGGAAAATTTTCTGCGCGGCGTCGCGCAGGCTCGCCATCCAGCGCTGCCACAGCTCGGCGCGCGCCGGTTTGGCGAGCGTCCAGTAGGCGTCCTTGAACGTAACCAGCGCAAAGTGACTCAGCGTGCGCTGGGGAGTTTCGTCAACCGTCACGTGTTCCGTCCTTGAAAAAGGGGATGATCTACTGCGCCTGTAGCCATTGCGCGGCGTCTTTGGCGTGGTAGGTGATGATCATGTCGGCGCCGGCGCGGCGAATGCCGGTCAGCAGCTCCAGCGTCACAGTGCGCTCGTCGATCCAGCCGTTGCGCGCGGCGGCTTTGACCATCGCAAACTCGCCGCTCACGTTGTATGCCGCCACCGGCAGATCGACGGCGTCGCGGCACTGGCGCACGATGTCGAGATACGGCAGCGCCGGCTTGATCATCACGGCGTCGGCGCCCTCGGCCACGTCAAGCGCGATCTCGCGCATTGCCTCGCGCGCGTTGGCAGGATCCATCTGGTACGACTTGCGATCGCCAAACTGCGGCGGCGAGTCGGCCGCCTCGCGGAACGGGCCGTAGAAGCCCGAGGCGAACTTCGCGGCGTACGCCAGGATCGGCACGTTCTCAAACCGGTTGGCGTCGAGTGCCGCGCGAATAGCGGCGATCTGCCCGTCCATCATGCCGCTCGGCGCGACGACGTCGGCGCCGGCCGCGGCGTGCGAGACCGCCACGCGCTGGTAGTATGCCAGCGTCTCGTCGTTCTGCACGCTGCCGTCGCGGATGATGCCGCAGTGTCCGTGGCTGGTGTACTCGCACATACAGACGTCGGTCATGACGACCAGCTCGGGCACGGCGCGCTTGATCACGCGCACCGCTTCCTGCACGATGCCGTCGTCGGCGTAGTTCTCGCTGCCGACCTCGTCCTTTTGAGCCGGCAGGCCGAACAAGATGACCGATGGGATGCCGAGCCGCGCGATCGATTCGGCCTCGGCGGGCAGGCGGTCGAGCGACCAGTGGTAGTTTCCGGGCATCGAAGAGATCTCGGCCTGGATGTTGCTGCCGTGGACGACGAACAGCGGGTATATGAACGCATCGGCGCTCAATGACGTCTCGCGCACCATGCGCCGCAGCGCGGGCGTGCGTCGTAGGCGGCGCGGGCGGTGGAGCGGCGCGGGCGCCGCGCCCGCCATGGGTGCTACGGCGGTCGTGCGCAGGGATTGGGACAGTACAGTCATGCGGAGACCTTTCGTTCGTAGTGTTTGACCAAAGCGGCGACCAGGCCGTCTAGCGTGTGTTCAGCAGCCTCGACATGCACCGGCAGGCCGGCGCGTCTTGCGCCAGCCGTGGTTGCAGGCCCGATCGAAGCGATGAGGGTGCTCTCAGGCAGCGGCTTCCCGGCCAGCAGTGCGGCCAGGCTTGCCGCGGCCGAGCCGCTCGCCAGCGTGATCGCATCGGGCCGCAGTGAATCCAGCGTCTGCGGGGGCGCGACGCCAACCGTGCGATACACGATCGCTTCGGCCACGTCCGCACCCGCGTTCGTGAGCGAGACGGGCAGGTCGCGCGGCGCGTCAGCCGGGCGCACAATCAGAATGCGCAGGTTGCGCACATCGCCAATCGCTCCGGCGATCTGTGCGGCGCGGTACTCGGCCGGCATCGCGTCGACGCGTATGCCGCGCCGGTCGAGCGCGGCCGCGGTCTGCGGCCCTACCGCGGCGACCTGCACACGGCCCGGCCATGTGCCCATGCCCGGCCGGTCGCAGAAAAAGCGCACGCCATTCGCGCTGCTGAAGACGACCCAATGGTATTGCGCCGGCGTCCCAACTTCCGCGTCGGCCGCCGCCGAATCAGACGGCGCGAACGCAATCAGCGGCCACTCCAGCGGCTCGGCGCCGTGGGCGCGCAGGCGCGCTGATAGCTCGGCGCACTGCTCCGCCGCGCGCGTAATCGCGATCCGCAGGCCGTCAAGCGGACGGCGCACGGTCATGCGCGGTCTCCATCAAAGCCCGCCCGCCCGCCGCCAGCAACTGCGCGGCCAGTTGCGCGCCCAGCGCCTCGGCGCTCGCGATGGGGCCGTCGCAGGCGCCGCGCACGATCTGTTGCCCATCGGGACGGGCGATCAACCCGCGCAAGGTGACGGTGTCGCCCGCGCAGGTTGCATACGCGCCGACCGGCAGCGTGCACCCGGCGCCGAGCGCGCGCAGGAAGGCGCGTTCCGCATCGGCGGCGGCGCGCATCGGCGCGTTCTCGAGCGCGGCATGCAGCATGTTGCGCGTGGAGGTGTCATCCGCGCGGCATTCGATTCCCAGCGCGCCCTGGCCCGCGGCGGGCAGCATCTCATCCGCGCCGAAATACTGGCTGATGCGCCCGGCCAGTCCCAGCCGGATCAAGCCGGCGGCCGCGAGCACCACCGCCTCATATTGGCCTTCATCGAGCTTGCGCAGGCGCGTTTCTACGTTGCCGCGGATCGATGCGACGACCAGATCCGGCCGCATGGCGAGCAGTTGCGCGCTGCGGCGCTGGCTGCTGCTGCCGACGATCGCGCCGTTGCGCAGGCCGGACAGCGGCGCGCCGTCGCGTGTGACCAGCGCGTCGCGCATATCGGCGCGTTCCGTGATGGCGGCCAGCACCAGTCCGGCGGGTTGCGTCGCCGGCAGGTCTTTCAGGCTGTGGACCGCCAGGTCGAACTCGCCGTTCAGCAGGCGGTCTTCGATGTCGCGCACAAAGACGCCGCGGCCGCCTAGCGTAGCGAGCGAATCAATCCGGTTGCGGTCGCCCTCGGTGCGCACGATCACGATTTCGCACTCGACGGCCGGGAAGTGGGCGCGAATCGCCCGGATCGTCTCCTGCGCCTGCCAGAGCGCCAGCGGGCTGCCGCGCGTGCCGACGTTAATGGCCATGCGACTCGTCCAATGCAAAAAGCTGCCGGAGCGTTGCGGCGACCTGCGGGCCGTCGGCTTCCTGCGCGTGCGCTTTGAGGCGCAGCGTCGGTTCGCGCAGCAGCCGCCCGACGATCGCCGCCGTGATCCGCTCGACCAGTCTGCGCCCGTGAGGTGTCAGTTCTTGCAGGCTGCCGAGGTGATCGGTCAATTCGCTCTGGCGGATCTGCTCGGCGCGCTGGTGCAGCGCCGAAATCGTCGGGGCGACGGCCAGCGCGCAACGCCAGCGCTCGAACTCGTCGGCTTCCGCTTCGACGATCTGCCCGACAGGCGCCAGTTCGGCGCGGCGCTGATCGAGGTTGCGCGCGGCGATGTCGCGCAGTCCGTCGAGGTCGACCAGTTGCACGCCCGGCAGCGCCGCCACGGCGGGTTCCACGTTGCGGGGCATCGCCAGATCGATGATGCAGAGCGGCGCGCCCCGCCGGGTGACGGCGGCTGCAACCATATCGGCGGTCAGGATGGGACCGGTGGCGGCGGTGGCCGTCACCACCAGGTCATGCGTCGCGAGTTCGCCGGCCAGCGCACTGAGGTTGACGCTGCGCCCGCCGAACTGTCCGGCGAGGACGGCGGCGTTCGCCGGCGTGCGATTGGCCACACTGAGTTGCGTGACGCCTGCCGCGTGCAGGCTCTGCGCCGCCAGCAGGCTCATCTTGCCGGCGCCGACCAGCAGCACGGCCAGCGGCGCCAGCGGCCCGATCAGTTCCTGCGCGCGCGCCACGGCCACCGCGCTGACAGACAGTGAGCCTTGCGCAATGTGCGTCTCGGTGCGGGCGCGCTTGCCGGCGCGCAGCGCCTGCCGGAACAGCGCCGACAGCACCGGTCCGCAGGTGCCATTGTCCGCTGCAAACTCGAACGCGTCGCGCAGTTGCGCCATGATCTGCTGGTCGCCGACAACCAGTGAGCGGGCGCCGGCAGCGACGGCACATACATGGCGCGCCGCGTCGCCATCGGAGTACGCGAACAGGTGACTGCGCAGCAAGGCCAGGTCGATATGGTGGAAGTTGGCGAGGAATCGATCCAGCGCCGGTCGCGGAGACGCGGCCGGGTACGCGACGTACAGTTCACTGCGGTTGCATGTGTCCAGGATGACGGCTTCCGGCGCGATGGTTAGCAACTGCAACAATGCGGCGCGGCGCGATTCAGCAGTGTAGGTGAGCCGCTCACGCAGCGCGACCGGCGCGCTGGCGAAGTTGACACCCATCACAGTAATACGCATCAGGGGAGGCTCCATGCTCGAGTGATTTGGCACAGATCAACTGCCACAGCGCGAGAAACAGCTCGGATGGATCTCGCGTCTGGGAGTATCAATGCACTTCGATACGCTAATAGAAACGACTACAGGCCATGCGCCGATACATGGATTCGTGAAATATATGTAATTCTGAACAAGAGACAGAATTGACAAAACATTGCACAGATTCTATGACACAATTAATCCTATGTCAATCAAAATGGGTATGTATTTGGGTCTGAAATTGGGAGCGAGCTTCCGTAAATCAGACGCAAACCACAGGAATGTTACGGGAAATTGAGGGGGACTATCGCCGGTCTGGGGATCGGCCGGAATCCACGGGGCATCGGTGCCGACCGCCGTGATGCGCGTCGGTGCACCTGGGCTGTGCATTATGTGTGTCTGGCGGCAGTGGCGTGCAAGCCGCTGACACGAACTGATGGCGCTGCCGGCGGTGAGCGGGAACAGACATGCTCTACGCGCGCCGCCGCGCCAGCCAGAGCCGCGCGCCGGTGACCAGCAGCCCGATCCCGCCAACGCCGAGGCAGGCGACCGTGATCAGCAGGGTGGTCTGGTACGTTTCGCGGGCGCTGTGGATCTCCTGGCTCTGTCCGCCTGGCACGTCCCACGTCTGGGGCGATGCGCCGGGGCCGGCTTGCCACGTCACGCGCGCGTTACTTGTCGCGCCGAGACTCTGCCAGCCGGCGCGATACTGCTCCAGCGCGCGCAGCCGCACGCGCCGCGCCAGCTCCAGCGTCTCGTCGCCGGACGGGGCCGCAAGGGCCGCCAGCACACGGTCGATCGCGGCCAGCTTGTCGCGCGCCAGGCGCAGTGTTTCGACCAGATCATAGCGCGCGTCCAGCCGTTCATCGGACGTGAATGCGCCGGACTCGCTCGACACGGCCAGCACCGGAGGGGAAAGCACGGCGCGCAGGAGCGCCAGTTCCGGCGCGGCCGGCAGGTCGGCGGCGGCCACAGGGCCGACGGGCAGGCGCAGCGTGAGCGCGTATCCATCGCCGTCGGTTGACACGCTGCCGCCGTTGGACGGTACGCGATCCACATACGCTTGCAGGAGGTCGCGGTGCGCGTCCGATGCGCCCGGGAACGGGAGCGCGCGCAGGCTAATCGTCTGCTCGTCGCCGGCGATGATGATGGTCGCCTGCATGTGGTTGAATTGCGGCTGGTACGCGCTGCGTTCGGCGTTGGCTTCCGGGCCGATCGCCTCGGCGGCGATCATCCGCAGCGCCTCGGTCCACTGGCCCGCGTCGAGCCGCTGCATCACCAGCCCGGCGTTGGCGGCGCGCGCTTCGGCGTCGATCTGCGCCTTGGTGACCCGGGCCGAGTTGGCGCTGCGCGCCATGTCCAGCAACTCCAGCGCGCCGGCAAACAGGCCGCCGCGCCGCGCCGCCTGGGCCAGCACGAAGGCATGCTGCGCCACCGCATCACGCGCCTCGGTCAGGGCCGGGGCCGCCTTCAGCACGGCGCGCCACTGATCGAGCGTGGCGGCGCGCGCGCCGTTCGCATCGAACACGGGGCCAAAGTCGCCGCGCAGGCGCGCATCGTACAATCGCGCCAATTCCAGCGTGGCCGTGAGCACGGCCGGCTCGACCTCGGCGGCGCGCTGGTAGGCGGCAGCCGCCTGCGCAAAATCGACCGCGCTCTGGGTCGTGCGCGCCAGCTGCTCGAATGCAGCGCCTAGCGCCAGCGCCGCGCGCGCGTCGGGTCCCTGCGCCAGTGCGGTGCGCGCACCGGCGATCTCGCGCCAGAGGCGCGGCTTGATCATCTGCACCACGAGCGGCGCGTCAGGATTGTAGTCGCTGAACAGCCAACTGATGGCACGGCCGTCGAAGCTGCTGCCGGGCGGCGTGACGGCGCGGAACTGCTCGGACGCGGTGAGCGCCGGGAAGCGCACCGTAAAGCGCGCGCTGCTGACGAAGCCTTTCCAGTTGATGGCGGGCGCTTGCGCCATCGCAACGACTGGCAGCACGCCGTCGCCGAGATCCTGGCGCAGCCGCACCTCGACCGTGCCGCGGTCGTCCTCGGTCAGCGTCATCGGGAAGGTGAGCCAGCGCACGTTGCGCGTCTCGCTGCCAATCTTGAGCGGCTGTGTCAGCGGCTGCAGCGCGACCGGACTGCCGTCGACGGAGACGGCGAACTGCGAAAATGACCGGTCGTTCCATTCGGCGCCGCCGCCGCCCCAGGCTGGAAAGCCAAGCAGCATGACGGCCTGTGTCAGTTTGTCGGTGTTGTGCAGCTTGAAGGTGAGGACGCCGGTCACGACGGTGGCCGCGCCCGCGTCGCCCACGGCGAGGTCGAAGATCTGCGCGGCCATCTCCACGTTGCGGGTGCCGGTGATCGGCGCGAGCGTGACGATGGCGCTCTTAAGACCGGGTTCGGGGCCGGCGGCGTGCAGCGGCGCGACCAGCAGTCCCGCCAACAGTGTGGCTCCGAACAGGAGCAGCCCGGCGGCGGCGCGGCGCAGGCGCATCACGGAATGGCCGGCGCGGCGAGCGCCGCGTCGGGCACCGACAGTGTGACCCGCGTGCCCTGGCCGGTCGTCGACTGGATGTCGACGCTGCCGCCCAACTGCTCCGCTCGCTCGGACATATTGAGCAGCCCCAGGCTGCCGCGCTTGTCGTAGGTGGAGCGCACGGCAGCTACGTCGAAGCCGGGACCGTCGTCTGCAATGACAACCACCAGCCGGTCCCCGTCGCGCTGCACGATGATGCGCACCCGCGCGCCGGGCGCGTGCTTCTTGGCGTTGCCCACCGCTTCCTGAACGATTGAGAAGACGGTCTGATCGCCACGGCCGGGCAGGTGCAGCGGCGCGCAACCGACTTCCAGCCCGACGTTGAGTTCGCGGGCGTCCTGCAGGCGCTTGACGAACATCTCCAGCGCGGGGAAGAGTCCCTGCGTTTCCAGCACCACCGGTCGCTGGCTGAAGAGCAGCCCACGCACCTGCACGAGCGCGCGCGTGGCCAGATCTTCCAGGCCGGTCAACTCGTCCTGCACCATGGCGGTGGAGCCGTCGGCCAGCAGCGCCTGCGCAAAGCGCACATTCATGACCATCGCCGACAGCAATTGGGCCGGGCCGTCGTGAATCTCGCGCGCGAGCTCGCGCCGCACTTCTTCTTCCACGGCCAGGATGCGATTGCGCTCGTTCCAGAGGTGGCGGTACAGTCGCGCGTTCTCGATAGCGACCGCCGATTGCGCCGCCAGCACGGCGAGCAGCCCGGCGTCGTCGTTGTTGAACGGCTCGCCGCTGCGCTTGTTCAGCAGCTCCAGCACGCCGATCGTCTTGCCGGCGACGATCAGCGGTGCGGCAATCAGCGCGTGGGTGTGGTAGCCCGACGATTTGTCGAAGCTGGCGTTGAAGCGCGGGTCGCGGCTGACGTCGTTCACGATCAGCGTCTCGCCGTGCGTGAACGACCAGCCGGCGATGCCCGACGTGGGGCTAAGGCGCTTGCCTTCCAGTTGGCCTTTGCCGTCGCCCTCGATGACTTCGAAGACTAACTCGTCGGTGGACGCATCGTGCAGGAAGAGCGTGCCGCCGCCGGCCTGCATCACCTGCAAACCGGCCTGCAGCACGCGCTGCACCAATACATCGAGGTCGAGCCCCGACGAAAGCTGCTGTGCAATCGTCTGCACGGCCTGCAGCGCGGCCAGGGGGCCGCCGGCGCTGATCGCCGGCGTCTGCACGTCGAGCGTTGAGTTCATGGCGATGTCGGACGGTTGTCTCACCCCGATTGGCGGCTAGTTCAGGCGGGCCTGCGGCTGGGTCTGGAACAACTGTTTGATCTGATCCAGCGACCGGTAGGCTGCCTCTTCGCCCAGACGGATAAAGTCGCGCGCGCGCTCGAATTCGGTGGAGTTGTAGATCTCCACGCTCGGCCGGATGACGACGTTGGCCGGGCTCATGCGCGTGCGGATCATTTCCGATTCCATGACTTCCATCATGCTCATCAGCACGCCGAGCAAGTTCGGCTCTTTGCCCTCGCGCTTCATCGCTTTGCGCGACAGGCGGTCTTCCAGGCTCGGAATCACGACCGAGGCAATGATCACATCGGCGCCGCGCCCGGACAGCACGCTGGTCGGCACCGGGTTGATCGCGCCGCCGTCGATCAGGAAGCGCGACTCGACGCGCGCCGGCGCAAACACGCCGATCACCGACATACTGGCGCGGATGGCGTCCACCATCAGGCCTTCCGAGAACACGACTTCCTCGCCGGACACGACGTCGGCGGCGACGATGTGCATCGGGATCTTAAGCTCCTCAAAGCGCCGGTTGCCGATGAAGCGTTTCAAGTAGTTGACCGTGCGGTTTCCACGAATCAGCCCCGAGCGCGGCGGAAACGCGAAGTCCCACAGCCCGGCCTTCAGGCCCGCCATGTGCTGCAGATCCAGCGCAAAGCCGGTCAGTTCGTCGATCGTCATGCCCGCGGCGTAAAAGCCGCCGAACAGCGCCCCCGCGCTGGTGCCCGCGATCATATCGATCGGGACCTTGGCTTCCTGCAGGACTTTGAGCACGCCGATATGGGCGATGCCGCGCGCGCTGCCCGACGACAGCGCCAGCCCGACCGACTTGCGCGCGATGCGGCGGGCCAGCGGACCGATCTCGTCGGGCGTGTCCGCCACCACCCAGTGTTTGTGCGCGGCCAGCACCTGTTTCCACTGTGCGTTGGGAGCGCCGACCTGCACCGTGATGTCGGCCAACTCCATCGCCTTCATCGTCACTTCGGTCGCGCGCGGCATCAGATGCATCAGGATCCAGTCGAAGTGATCGACCTGGGCGCTCAACGCCTCGGACAGTCCCGGCGCGCTCATGGTTACCGGCGCGTCCACGATCTTGACAGCCGGGTTGGTCACCGGGCCGACCGGCGCCTGTCCGCCGTCCAGCTTGAGCGCAAAGACCGTTCCGCCCGTCTGCTGCGCCAGGCTGTCGGCCAGCGCCTCAATCTTACCGCCGACGATCGCCGCGATCTTGTATGACTTGACGATGACCGGCCGGTGATCGGTAAATGACAGCCGGCGGCTCAATTCGCGACTGAACATCAGCGAGATCGACGGAAACTGCACCAGCAGATTGTCCAGGTCGGTCTTGTGGAGCACGAGCAACTCGGCATCGATGGTGACCTTGACGGTCGCCGAGCGGCGCTCGCCTAGCAGCAGTGCCATCTCGCCAAAATAGCTGCCGGGGCCGAGGTAGGAGAGGATCTTGTCCTCGGTGCCAGACTGGGCTATTACGGCCACCTGGCCGGACTCGATGAGGTACATCGCATTGCCAAGCCCGCCTTGCACGAACACCACGTCGTCCTTCGCGAATCGCTCGCGGTGCAAATTGGCGGCGACCGTGCGCAGGATATCGTCCGGCAGCCCGCTGAAAAACGGGATACGGCGTAAATCGGCCAAGTTTGATTCAGACATAATCAGTGGAGCGGAAAGAACGGTCATACGGCTCTCCCATGCAACGATGACGAGCGACTGCCATTGCGGCTCGCCGGATCAGCACCGCAGCTCGTTTCTCCGCGCCATTGCGGGAATTATACCGCCGTTGGAAGGCGGACGCAATACAATGAAGCCGTCAGGCAGGGCTTTTCCAAAGTCCAAGCGTGCGCGGCCCCCAACCCTCCCTTCCCCTGTTCGCCGCAATTGCGAACGCGGGAAGGGAGTCAATTCCCTCGCCTGCGACGCCGGCGATGCGGCGGGGCTTCGGGCCCCGCCGCGCTTATCGGTCAGCGGCGCGAAGCCGCTGACCAGCGCGTCGCGGGAGAGGGTTGGGGAGAGGGCAAATCCGACTTTGAAAAGACTCTGAACTGTCAGGGTTCACTGGCCCCGACCCGCCAGTGTCCGCCGCCCGTTGCGCGAAAACACCATCGCACGCACGGACGCGCCCGGAATAGCGGCGGAAAGGCCCAGCCCTTCGGCTGCGGTTGTTTCCATGATACAATCCCTGACACGAGGATGCAATGGTACTTAAGGTACTTTCCTTCTTCACACGCGCCATAAAGAGTTTTGTGTGGGGCGTTGGCCTCTGCCTCGCGTTGACGCTGGCGGCCACGCCGGACCACTTTGCGCCCGCTGACCGCTTTGATGTCTACCTGCGTACCGTAGCGCCGGAATACCGCTTCGACCTGGCGACGTGGATTGTGTCTGCTTTTGTCGGCAAACTCGGCGACCGGTTCCCCGATGCCACATCGACCTGGAGCACGGCGCAACGGCAGGAACTGGTCGACCACTACTTTGCGCTGGCGGCCGAGGAAGAGCAACTGCGGGGCAAGCTGCTACAGCAGACGGCGGCTTCCGCGCCGGCTGGCGAGCTTGCCGCGCTCGACAAGCAGGTGGCAGCCAAGCGTAGCGAGAAACTGGCACTGGAGCACGACGCTGAACGCATTATCGCCGAACAGATCGAGCACTCGGCGCAGGCCGAAGGCCTGACCTATGACCTTCCGCTGAACCCGCAGATCATTCTGCCGCCGGTTGCGTTCAAGTTTGTCGCCCCGCCGTTGCTGCTCGTCATGTCGCCGCCCGACCACATCATGCAGAAGAAGACGGTACAGTTGCAGCCGGCCATGTCAATTGGCGAGCAGGAGCGCGTTGAGGGTCAGGCCGACCGGTTGAACGTGGTGTCGTTGGTGGTGCCGATTGGCGGCATGGGCACGTATCCGACCATGGTGCTGGAAACGTCGTCCAAGGAGTGGACGATGGAGGTTGTCGCGCATGAGTGGACGCACAACTACCTGGACACGCGGCCGCTCGGCATGAACTATGCTGAAGAGGCGGACAACGGCGTCATGCGCACGATCAACGAAACGGTGGCCAACATCAGCGGGCAGGAGCTTGCCCTGCGTGCGCGCGGCCTGCCGCCGCCGGATTACGCCGACAAGCCGGACCGGCCGCGAGCGTCGTCTCCCCAGCCGCGCACGCCGCCCGAGTTCGACTACAACCGCGAAATGCGCGACACCTACGCCGCCGTGCAGTCGCTGTTGAAAGATGGCAAGATCGCGGAAGCGGCGGACTACATGGAGGAGCGGCGCAAGTTGTTTGTGTCGCACGGCCACGCGTTGCGCAAGCTGAACCAGGCGTACTTCGCGTTCTACGGCTCGTATGCCACGGGCGATGGGGTGGGCGCGGAGAATCCGATCGGCGGGGAACTGACGCGGCTGCGCCGCGCCAGCGGTTCACTGAAGGCGTTCCTCGACAATATCGCCTATGTGTCGAACTTCAAAGAGTATCGGGCGTTGCTGCGGCGGTTGGGGGTGCCGGAGGGCAAACGTTAACGGCGGCTAACGGATCACGAGCGGCCGGAAGTACGCGACTGCGATGCCGATCAGCGCGCCGGCCACGACTTCCATCGGCGTGTGGCCGAGCAGTTCGCGCAGGCGTGTCTCGCTGATCGGGTGGCCCTGGAACAGTTCGTCGATGATCTGGTTGAGGATGCGCGCCTGCGTCATCGCCGCGCGGCGCACGCCCGCCGCGTCGTACATGACGACGACGGCCAGCACAAACGCCACGGCAAAAGCCGTCGAGCCGAAGCCCTCGCGCATGCCGGCGGCAGTGGCCGTGGCGGCGACAGTTGCTGAATGCGTACTTGGCATGCCGCCCATGGTCGCCAGGTATTTGAAGTTGATGCGGCGCTCGCGCACGGTGTAGAGCGCGAATTTCAGCACCTGCGCGATCAGCCAGCCCCAGAACGCCGAGACCAGGACCGGATTGCTAGAAATATCGTTCACGATTCGTCGTCTTCTGCGTCATCCGCGAAGGCGTCGGCATCGCCGGCCTCGCCAGGTTCGGGCTGCAGCTTGCGCACGCGCAACTCGGCCTCTTCCAGTTGCTTCTCCAACTGCGCGGCGAGCTTGATGCCGCGCTCGTACAGCGCGATCGACTCTTCCAGCGACAGGTCGCCGCGCTCCAGCTTTTCGACCGTGCTGTCCAGTTCATGGAACGCCGTTTCGAAGGACGGCGCCTTGCTGCTGCTCTTAGGCATCACAAACCTCGGTTCGATCCCCCGCAGGGGCATCAGGTGTGCCGCACGGTCGCGCCGAATTCGCCGTCGCTGACGCGCACGGCGATCTCGTCGCCGGGACGCGCCTGCGCCGCGTGCGCGACGACGCGCCCGTCCTTGCGCACGATGGCGTAGCCGCGCGCAAGGATCGCGAGCGGGCTGACGGCTTCCAGGTGGGCGCGCTTCCCGTGCAGCCGTTCGCGCCGCGACTGCACGGCGTGGGCAATCGCCAGCCCGAGTGCGCGCCGCGCGTCGTCGACACGCTGGCGGTGGAAGTCGATCAGGTTGCGCGGCGCCAGCCGGCGCAGTGCGCGCTGCGTGTCGGTTAGCCGCGTCCGCTCGGCGGCGACCCGCTCGCGCGCGGCGCGGAACAACTGCATGCGCGAGCCGTGCAGGCCGCGCAGCCACTCGGCGCGGTCGGGCGTCACCAGTTGCGCGGCCGCCGTCGGCGTCGGCGCGCGTTCGTCGGCCACGAAGTCGGCGATGGTGAAGTCGGTCTCGTGCCCGACCCCGGACACGACCGGCTGCGGCGACGCATGGATGGCGCGCGCGACCGCCTCATCATTGAACGCCCACAGGTCCTCGAGCGAGCCGCCGCCGCGCGCCACGATGATCACATCGACGCCGCGCCGGCGATTCAGGGCCTTGATGGCGCGCACAATCTGTGGCGGCGCGTCCGCGCCCTGTACCATGCAGGGCGACAGTACGACCTCGGCCAGCGGCCAGCGCGCGCTCAAAATACGCAGCATGTCCTGCAGGGCCGCGCCGCTTTCCGACGTAACGATGCCGATCGTGGTCGGCGGCATCGGCAGGGGACGGTGCCGGCCGAACAACCCTTCTTTTTCAAGCTTAGCCTTGAGCGCCTCATACTGCTGCCAGAGCGTTCCCGCGCCGTCGAACTCGACCTCGTTAACGTACAACTGCAGGTCGCCGCGCGCTTCGTACAGGCCGACGTAGCCGTGCGCGCGGATGGCGTCGCCGTTGGCGGGCAGGCGCGGCAGACCGGCGGCCTGCCCGCGCCACATCACGCACTTGATGGACGCTTCGTTGTCTTTGAGCGAGAAGTAGAGGTGCCCTGAACCGGCGCGTGTGAGATTCGATATCTCGCCGCGCACCCAGACATCGGGCGCCACCGCATCGTCGTTCAGCACCTGTTTGAGGTGGCGCATCAGTTCGCCGACTGTCTTCGTCGGCGATACGGGGAAGAGCAGAGGTTGCATCGCGATGGCGGCGCGTCGCGCCGCCCCTGGCGGCCGGTTAGACGCGCGTCACGTACGTGCCGGTTTCGGTGTTGACGCGAATGGTGTCGCCTTCCTGCACGAACAGCGGCACATACACCGTGTAACCTGATTCGAGCGTCGCGGGCTTGGTCGCGTTCGTCGCGGTGTCGCCGCGCACGCCCGGCAGCGATTCCACCACCTTGAGATCGACCGTCGACGGGAACTCGACGTCCACGGGGTCGTTCTCGAAGAATGAAACCTTGATCTGCAGGCTCTCCTTCACGTAGTGCGCATAGTCGCCGAGCACTTTCTCGGTCAGCGGGCGCTGCTCATACGTCTCGGTGTCCATGAAGAAGTAGAAATCCCCGTCATGGTACAGGTAGGTCATCTCGTGGTGATCGAGGCTGATATCCTCGACTTTGTTTCCCGATGAGAACGACTTCTCGAGGGTGGCTCCGGTGCGAATATTACGCGCGCGGATGCGGATGGTCGCGTTGCCGCGGCCCTGCTTGACATGCGAGTACTCCAGCACGCGCCAGATCTGATTTTCATGCCGAAAGGTAACGCCTTTGCGAAGGTCTTCTACGCCGATCATACGACTGCATCTCCTTAAGTTCGCGGGAAATCTTTGCGTCGGCCATTATACCACATGGCGCGCCAAGCGCTCGAAGGCAAGTGCGCGCCGGGGTATACTGACAAACTGTCGGGGACTCAAGGGATCGTCATGCCGGCATGTAGTTAGCCGGCATCCACTATCTCCATAACCGGTGCCACCTATTTGAGTGGATTCCGGCGGTGGTCAGCGGCTTCCCGCCGCTGATCGTTCACCGTCCGCTGGCGTGAGGCCAGCGGACAACGACGTGCCGGAATGACGGTCTGGCTCTCCGTGAGATCCCAACACTTTTGCGGTATACCCGTCGCGCCGCGCCGGCGCTACGCCGCCGGCCGGTAATGCCGATAGACGGTCTGCGAGATGCGCGCGATCGCGACGATCGCCTCGTTGTCGGGCGTCCAGCGCAGGTCGGGGCAGCCTTTCGTCATCACGGCGATGACGTGCGCGCCGCGCGCGTTGTGCAGGATGCCGCACTCGGTGCGCACACCTTTGACGCCGCCGGTCTTGCTGGCGATCCACGCCTGCTTGTCGCGCCCGCCGGCGTCGAAGTCGATGTAGCGCTTCAGGTTGCCCATCTGCTTCTGAACCTTCATGATCTCCAGCATCGCGGCCGTGTTCTCATCGTTCAGCAGGCGGCCGTGGCACAGGTTGAGCATCAGCGTCATGAAGTCGCGCGGCGAGCCGACGCCCATATGCCGGTGCGGTGGGGGCGGCTTGGCGAGGCCGTAGGCCTTGCGGTTGAGGCGCGTGTGTTTCATGCCCGCGTCGCGCATGGCCGCATTGATCGGCTCGATGCCGAGCCGGTCGATCAGCACGTTAGTCGCGCTATTGTCGCTGAGCGCGTTCATCAGCACGGCGAGGTCGTACAGCGAGATCTCGAGCGGCAGGCGCATCGTTTCGAGCAGGCCGGTGCCGCCCACGCAATCGGCCCGCCGCACCGTCAGCGTTTCGTCCAGTGAGATCTGCCCGGCCTCGCGGCGGCGGTATAGTTCCAGCAGGATGCCGGTCTTGACCATACTGGCCGTGGGGAAAATGCGGTCGGCATTGATCAACAGCGGTTCGTCGCCGCTGGCATCCTGCGCGGCGAGTCCCAGCGTGCCATGAAACGACTCAGCGATGCGCCGGATCGGCGCGGGGATGCGGTTGGCGGTCATGGGCGGCCTCTACTTTGCGGTGTACGTGATCTCGATGGTGTGTGAACCGGTCGGCGCGGAGAAGCCGGCGTAGGTGTCCTCGTTCAGCGTCTCCGTCTTGAATGTCATGGTCTGCCCGTCCACCGTCACCTTGCTGGCAATCGTCTTGTCGGGCATCGCCACGCTGAACGGCATCTCTTTGGCGTGGTTGGTGTCATACGCGATCTGCAGGCTGCCGGGGCCTGTGCTGTAACGGTAGGCGGCATATAGCCCGCTGGCCGGAATGGTCGCGCGCACCCAGCCGGTGCGGTCGCCCAGGCGCGGCGAGATGCTGGGGTTCTGCGCTTCCAGCCGGATGCCGTACAGGCCGCGCACGACCGCCTCAGTCATGGTCGCGACCGAGCCGCCGTAGTTGTCGCTGCCTTTGTTGACGCCGGTGCGCGCGTACTGCCACTCGTAGATGTCGCGCGGGTGCCGCGCCCAGTCGTCGGCCACCTGGTACAGGTGTCGCAGCGCGCGTGTGCGCAGGCCCTGCTCGAACTCGGCGGTGATCTGCGTGCCGCCCCACCAGTCCCACAGGCCGCCGTTCTGGTAGGCGCCTTCGGCCATCTGGACGTAGGCGAACACACCGATCGGGTAGGGCGGGTTCAGGCTCAGGCCGGGCTTGATCGCCCCGACCGACCTGGCTGCCTCTTCGAGCTTGTCGAGCGCACCGATGCGGTCCGACATCTTAGTGTACAGCACGAGCGCGTTGGCGATACTGACGATGGCATCCTCGTCGAACTTGTGATCGAGCGGCGTCAGATGCCAGTGCGTGCGGTAGAAGCCGCGCGTCGGCTGCCAGAGCCACTTCTCGGACTGGCTGCGCAGGTCGTTCGCCGCGGTACTATAGCGGCCGACCTCGGCCGCGTTGCCTGCGACCTGGTTCATCGCGGCCAGGTTGCGCAGCGCCTGGTATGCCATCGCCTGGTCGAAGAGTGAGGCAGTCAGCGCGTCGCCGGGCGCGAGCTCGGTCGGCGTGCCGGTCTTCTCGATTTTGACGTCGCCCCAATCGGTGGTGTGCGCGCGCTTGATCAGGCTGGTCGCCGGGTCGATGCGGTTGGTCAACAGCCACTCCATCGCCCGGTTGAGCCGCGCAATCACCGTCTGTCCGTTGATGTCGTGCTTCAGCCACGCGTTGTCGCCCGACAGCGACCAGTAGATGTACGCCGCGCGAATAAGATTGGTTTCCTCGTCGGACGTGGTTGTGTGCTTGTCGTAGGTGATCTCCGGCGAGAACAGGCCGGCGATGGCGCCGTCGCCCGGGAAGGTGGTTGCCAGCGGGCGAATCGGCTGGCTGGCGGTGTACTGCCGGCGCAGGAACTCTTCGACCGAATCGCGCGCGTACCGGGCCGGGTAGAAGTACATGGCCGGGATGTTCATCCAGGACTGGTCGCGCACATAGATCTGCTGGTACCAGTCGCCCGGTTCGAACCCGTACACCAGGCCGCTGGTGGTCGCATAGGCGGTCTCGTTCTGGCCGAGCGCCTGCAGCGTGCTGGAGCGCATGCCGTCGACCTTCGGATTGTCGTCGAGGTGCCAGAGCGTCACGAGCTTGGGTCCCTCGTCGAAGCGCGGTGTGGCAGCGGCGGTGGGCAGGGCGGGCACGCGCGCCGCGACCGCCGCGCCGGGTTCCCAGCGCCACGCCGGTGCGGTGTCGTCGCCCAGGTCGTTGGTCAGGCGGCGCAGGTTGCTGCCGTCGCCGTCCGCCATGTACAGCTCAAAGTTGCCGTCACGCTTGGAAACGAATACGATCCGGTTCCCATCGGGCGACCAGACCGGAGCGATGTCGCTGCCCGATGACTTGCTGACATTGACGGACGCGCCATTGTCGGCGGCGTCGAGCGACTGCACGTAGATCTCCTCATTGCCGTCGCGGTCGGAGACGAATGCCAGGCGGCGTCCGTCGGGCGACCAGGCCGGCGACCAATCGCCGCCAGCCGAGCGCGAGACACTGCGCGGGCTGCCGCCGTCGGCGCTCATCACGTACACTTCCCAGTTGCCGTCGCGGTTGCTGCTGAATGCGATGTAGCGGCCGTCGGGCGACCAGGTCGGCTGGAAGTCCGAGGTCGCAGCCGACTTGGTCAGGTTGCGCGGCGTGCGTCCCTCGGCGTCCATCACGTACACCTGCTCGCGGCCGTCGCGGGACGACGTGAACGCAATGCTCTTGCCGTCGGGCGACCAGGCCGGCTCATAGTTGTCGCCGGGCGGGTTTGTCAGTTTGACTTCGCGGCCGCCGCTGATGCTCTTCTTGTAGATCTGCCAGGAGCCGTCGCGCAGCGCGGCGTAGGCCAGCGTGCGACCATCGGGCGCCCAGGCCGGGGTGCGCTTGGCGCTCGTATCGTTGGTCCACTGAATAACTTCGTCGCGGCTCGTGTCGTAGAGGTAGATCTCCTGGTGATCGAAACGGTCGGAGATGAATGCGATCAGGCTGCCGTTGCCGCGTGCACCGGCCGGGCTGGCCGGCACTGGCGTGGCGGTGGGACGCGCAGCGGTTGCGGCAGCGGCCGGGGTCGGCGTGCCGGTCGACGGCGTGCCCGTCGCGCTGGGTGTGCCGGCCGGCGCGGGCGACGCGGTCGCCGATGGCGCCTCAATCGCAGTCGTGGACGCTACTGCGGTTGGGATGGACGGCGCGGTGGTGCTGCCCGCGTCGCAGGCGGCCAGCAGCCACAGCAACGCCGGCAGTAGGGCCAAAACGGGGCCGGCGCGCCGCGCAGGCCCGGAGAGCAAAGTCATCAATGCGCGCATGGTCGGTGTGCGGCGTCCCTTCTTTGTGCGAATCAGTTATTCAAGCGCCTGTTTCAGATCGTCGATCAAGTCGTCCGCGTTTTCGAGGCCGATCGACATGCGCAGCAAATTCTCCGGCGTGGTCGAGCCGGGCCCCTCGACGGACGCGCGATGCTCGATCAGGCTTTCGACGCCGCCCAGGCTGGTGGCGCGCGTGAAGACGCGCAAGCGCGCCACGGCCCGGAAGGCCTCGTCGCGGCCACCCTTGACCTGCACCGAGGCCATGCCACCGAAGCCGCTCATCTGCTCCGCGGCGATATCGTGGCCGGGGTGGTCGCGCAGGCCGGGGTAGTGCACGGCTTCGACCTTCGGGTGCGCGGCCAGGTACGACGCAACGCGCATGGCGTTCTCGCCGTGCGCCTTCATGCGCAGCGGCAGCGTGGCGATGCCGCGCATGAGCAGCCAGCAGTCGAACGGCGACGGGATCGCGCCGACGTTGGTCTGCACCTTCTTGACCTTTTGGAAGAATTCGCCGTTTTCACGCGCGATGACCGCGCCGCCGATGATGTCGGTGTGCCCGTTCATGAACTTGGTCGTCGAGTGCATGACGCCGTCGGCGCCGTGGCGCAGCGGGTTTTGCAGCACGGGCGTGGCGAACGTGTTGTCGCACACGCACAGTGCGCCGGCCGCGTGGGCAATCTCGGCCACGCGCGCGATCGGCGTGATGCGCATCAACGGGTTCGACGGCGTCTCGACCCAGACGAGCTTCGTCTGAGGGCGAAGCGCGGCCTTCAGCGCGGCCTCGTCGGTCATGTCGATGAACGTGACCTGCAAGCCCCATGGCGTGAAGACCTCGCGCAGCGTGCGGATGACGCCATAGTAGATGTCGCGCGGGGCGATCATGTGATCGCCGGGCGCCAGCGTCTGCAGGATCGCGCTGATCGCGGCGGTGCCGGACGAGAAGGCCGCCGCCGCCGCGCCGCCTTCCAGCGCGGCCAGCCGGCGTTCCAGCGCGGCGCGCGTCGGGTTGTTGCCGCGCCCGTACGAGTAGCCAAGCGGGTAGGAACCGTCTTCCGCGCGCTCGAACGTGGTGGACATGTGAATCGGCTGCGTCACCGCGCCGGTCTCGGCGTCGATGTGCTTGCCGGCATGAATGGCGAGAGTTTCGAGTTTCATGAGCGTTCCTTGGGCTAATGACTAGTCGCTAGCTGCTAGTCGCTAGTTGCTAGTCGCAGCGAAATCATCTGGCTGGCGCCGTCCGCGCCCATCGAAATGCCGTACACGGAGCCGGCCACTTCGACGGTGCCGCGGTTGTGCGTCACGATCAGGATCTGCTTGCTGTCGGAGACTTCCTTTAGGGTGGTACGGAAGCGACCGACGTTCGCCTCGTCCAACGCGGCGTCCACCTCGTCCATCACGCAGAACGGCGCCTGGCTCGACTTGAGCAGCGCGAAGACCAGCGCACCTGCGGTCAGCGAGCGTTCGCCGCCGGACAGCAGCCCGAGCGGCTGGCGGCGCTTGCCGGGCGGGTGCGCCACAATATCGATGCCGGTCGCGCCGATGTTCTCCGGTTCGGTCAGCACCAACTCGGCCGAGCCGCCGCCGAACAGCCTGGTGAAATACTCCTTGAACGCTTTGGCGACCGCCCGGAATGTCTCCTGGAACCGGGTCTGCATCAGCGTGTCCAGTTCCAGCACCAGTTGCTGCAGCGATTCCGATGCGCGCTGCAGGTCGGTCGATTGCACCTGCAGGAACTCCAGGCGCGTCTTTTCGAGCGCGTACTCGGACGGCGCTTCGAGATTGACGTTGCCGATCCAGCGCATCTTGTTCTTGAGCGACCGTACCTCGGCTTCGAGCGTGTCGGCCACGGCCGTGATATGAGGCAGGCGCAACACGCGGTTCTCGCCGAGTTCGAGCGCCAGTTGCATCGGCAGGTCGGTCGTCAACGCGACGAACTCGTAGTCGCTCTCGATCTGGTCGCGCAGCGTGGCCAGCCGGTCCTGCCGCCGCTGCAGGTTGACCAGCGCCTGGCTGTGTGCGGACTCGGCGGCGAAGAGGCGCTCGCGCGCGGCCTTGTCGCCCGTTTCCATTGCGCGCAGGTTGCCCTCGTCCACCGCCAGTTCGGCGGCCGCGGGCTGCAACTCGCCGTTCAGCGCGTCCAATTCGGCGCGCAGCGCGTCGGCCTGCGCCTGGTATTGCGCCGTCTCGCTCTGCAGGCGCTCGAGTTCGGCGCGCAGCGCCTCGGCGCGCGTGCGCTTGGCCTGCGTCTGCCCGGAAGCGACTTCCATGCGCGCGCCCAGTTGTGCCAATGACTGACGGCGCGCACTCAGTTCCTGGGAGAGCAGGGCGACACGCGTCTCCTGCTGTGCCAGTTCCCGCGCGCTGGTCAGGTCGTTATCGCCGCTCGCGGCCACCAGCAGCTCCGACGACAGCGGTTCCTGCTGCGCCCGCAGCGCTTCCAGCGCCGGTTCCCATTGTGCGATGTTGCTTTCAAGACGTGCCCGCTCGTGGCGCTGCCGCTCCAGCGATGACGCCTGGCGCTCCTGGTCGCGGCGAATGCGTTCCAGTTCGCGCTGCGCCGACGCCGTGTTATTCTGCTGGCGCGCATGATCGGACTGCAGCGTGGTTCGCAGGCCGGCCAGTTGGTCGCGGTGCGTGGCGGATGTTTCGGCGGCGGCCCGCGCGGTTACCAGTTGTGCTGCGAGTTGCGTCGCCCGCGCCTCGCGCTCGGCGGCCGCCGCTTCCAGCGCCGACAGGTTCGGTGCGCCGCGGTCGGGCGTCGTGATGGCGTGCTGGTCGATCAACAGGCCGTTGGAGGTGACGCGCGGGGCGCCGTCGTCGCCGCGCCGGATGCCGTTCAGCAGCGAGCGGAACAGCGGCCGGTGGATCGATTCGCACTGCACCAGCGGGAGCACATCGCCGCTTTCGGCGCTGTCGCCGTCCGTGCCGAACGATTCGAGCACGAGGATCATCTGGCGGGCATTGAGTCGCTCGGCGATTGGCATGGCGTCGGCCCAGGCTGGCACGACAAGCGCATCGGCGGCGGCGCCGAGCGCGGCACGCACCAGCAGGTCATGTTCCGGGGCGACATGGTACAGCGTGCGGATCGCCTTCACGGCGCTGCCGGCGTTCGCCAGGTTGGCCACGGCGCGCTGAGCGCGTTCGCGCGCGCCGGTCAGTTCAGCCTGCGCGGAGCGGCGGCGCGCTTCGGCTTCGGCCGATTGCGCCGTCAGGTCGGCGGCGGCCTTCTGCGCCTCGCCGGCCGTTTGCTGCGCGGCGCTGAAGTCAGCCGACAGTTCGCTGGTCTGCATCGTCAGCGAGTCAAACAGCAGTGTGGCTACAGCCAGGCGATCTTCGATGGCTTTGGCTTCGGCGGCGGCGGCCGCCGCGCCCTGCTCGTGCTGCGCCAGATCGCCACCCAGCAGGCGCAACTGCTCGCGCGCCCCGGCGATGCGCTGCCCGTGCTCGGCGATGCGGCGGGCCAGGTCGACGGCGGCGCGCTGGCGCTCGGCCTGCGCGGCCTGCGTCTGCCGGCGTTGGCGGTCCTGATCGGCGGCGCGCGCACGCAGTTCAGTGAGCCGCGACGCGGTCTCGCCGTGCGCCGACTGCAACTGCGTCAGCTCGGCATCCAACTGCGCTTTGCTTTCGCTTGCCGCCTGCGCATCCGCCGCCAGCGCATCGAGTTCGCGCAGGAGTTCGTCGCGCTGCTGGGCCAGCAGGCCCGTGCGCTCCTCGGCCACGGCGCGTTTCTGCGCGAGCGACTGCCACGCGCGCTGGCGCTCGTTGGCCTCTTGCTGCCAGCCGTTCACGGCGGCGCGCTGGGACTGGATACGCTCGCGCAGCGCGGTGCGCTCGGCGTCGGACGACTGCAGCGCGTCGCGGGACGCCAGCAACTCGGCGTGCATGCGCTCCGACTCGGCGTTCGATTCGGCCAGTTGCGTCTCGGCCTGCTGCCACTGGAAGCCGTACCACTCCTGCAGGCGCTCGGCGAGCTTCTTCTGCACCTCGTTGAACTGCCCGGCGCGGTTGGCCTGCTCGCGCAGGCGGCGCACGCGCGGTTCCAGTTCGCGCAGGATGTCGCCCACACGCGTCAGGTTCTCCTGCGTGCCGGCCAGCTTGCCGAGCGCATCGGCTTTCTTCGTTTGGTAGATGCTGATGCCGGCCGCGTCCTCGAGCAGGTTGCGGCGCTCCTCCGGCCGCAGCGAGATCGCGGAGTCGATCAGTCCCTGGCCGATGACCACATAGGAGCCGCGCCCGAGGCCGCCTTTCGACAGCAGTTCGTTGATGTCGCGCAGGCGCGTGCGCGTGCCGTTCAGCAGGTACTCGTTCTCGCCGGAGCGATAGGCGCGGCGCGTGATCGTGACCTCGCTGAACTCGATCGGCAGCCAGCCGGTGCTGTTGTCGAGCGTCATCGACACTTCGGCCATGCCCATGCGCACGCGGCTGGCGCTGCCGGCGAAGATCATGTCCTCGGTCTTCTTGGCGCGCAGGTTGCTGAACGATTGCTCGCCGAGCACCCACTGGATGGCGTCGGCGACGTTGCTCTTGCCGGAGCCGTTGGGACCAACGATGGCCGTCACGCCATCGTGAAAGACGAACTCGGTGCGGTTGGCGAAAGATTTGTAGCCGTGCAGTTCAAGCCGTTTGAGGTGCATGGAAATAATCGCGGATAGTCATCAGCCGGTGCGCGCTGCGACGCGGCCGCAAACAAAAGGTGAGAGGTGCGCCTGCGCGGCTCTCACCGGCGTGTGGCTGGATGGGTGACGAGACTTCTACTGCCCGTGCCTTGCGGCCCCGGTGCATTGCGTGCGATGCGCGCGTTAGAACGGCAAGCCCTTGGCGCCCTGGATGCCCTTGTGCGCGGCGATCTCGCCGGCATGCAAACCAAGGTGAAACAGCATCAGCCCGGCGATCTGGCCCACCTTCATGTCACGGCCATTGAACGGCACGGTGCGCTCCAGATCCGCCTCGGACACCGTTGCGAAATAGGCCTTCGCCGAGGCGGACACCGCCTGGATGTATCCGCGAAACGCGGGCAGATCGATGGCCAGCGACTTCAACTCGTCCCACTGGCGCGGTTGCGCGGCCATGCCGAGTTTCGCACCCCATCCGCCGCGCTCCCACTCCGTCGGTTTGCCCTGGAACAGCGCGTGGATCATGCGGTCTTCCGATCCGATCACATGCGCCAGCGTTGCGCCGATCGGGTTCGCCGTGCCCTGCGAACTCACCGCCAGCATCTCGGCGCTCAGGTCATTGATGACGCCATCCAAAATGCTGTGCGCCGTCATCAACTCCGCGACCAGGAACTCATTGAGATTCATTGCGTGCTCTTTCTTGCCCGAATGGTAATGAAACGCCTGAAGATCCGCAGTATGCGACTACGCGCGGATGGCCCAGTTTCAACCGTGGCTAGTATAGGCGAGATAGGAAGCAGTGTCAACGCGTCAGCACCTCGCGCAGCAATTCTCATTTTGGAGTCGGCTGCCAATATGCCCCCTCATCCCCTGCCCCTTCTCCCCCGCGCGCGCGGGGGAGCAGGGGAAAAGCTAACGGGGAGGTG
>JACRMK010000029.1 GCA_016235055.1 Chloroflexota bacterium
CAATGCCGGCTTGCTATGAACTTGGCCCTCTGGTGCTTGTCACGCACGCTGGCTCGACAAGTAAGCGGCGTTGCCCTCCCCCCGACCCCCTCCCAACTTTGTTGGGAGGGGGCGACTTTCTAAGGGGAGGTGCGCGGCGGCTGCGCCGCCGCGCACCTCCCCGTTAGCTTTTCCCCTTCTCCCCCGCGCGCGCGGGGGAGAAGGGGCCAGGGGATGAGGGGGCATATTGGCGGCCGACTCCAAAATGAGAATTGCTGGTCAATTGCGGATTGCGTAGCGCGCGTCGTTCTTGGAGCCGCTCTTCACCTCGTACATCAGCGCGTCGGATTGCCGCAGCAGCTCGTCCACGCTGGCCGGCGGCGACGTAAAGGTCATCACGCCGATGCTGAATGTGACCGGGTAGCTGCGCGCGGACATCGCCGCTTCGAGCGCAGCGCGCAGCTTGTCGATGGCGCCGCGCGCCTGCGCGGCGTCCGTCTCCGGCAGCAGCAGGCCGAACTCGTCGCCGCCGAGGCGTGTGACGCTATCGGTGAGCCGCAGGTTGACGCGCATGGTGGCGGCGATCAACCGCAGCAGCTCGTCGCCCCGGCTGTGGCCGTAGCGATCGTTGATCGCCTTGAAGTTGTCCACGTCGATAAACGCCATGGTCAGCGGCCGCGTGTAGCGGCGCGCGCGCCGCAGTTCGGCCTCGGCCGTCTCGGAGAACGCGCGGGCGTTGCCGGCGCCGGTCAGGTGGTCGGTGAGCGCGATCGACTGCGCCTTCTCCAGTTCTTCGCGCAACAAATCCAGGATGAACGCAGTCGGGATCAGGGTCAACAGATTGGCGAGCGCGTTCCAGGCCGCAATGGTCGAGCTGATGCCCAATGCATCGACGAGCGTTTGCTCGCCCAGATACGAGGCAACGGCGCCGCACAGCGCGATCAGGACTCCGGCACGCGGCCCGGCCAGCCAGGTCGTGAAAGCGACCGGCAGCAGGTAGAGCGGGGCGGTGCTGGGCATCATATAGTAGTCCACGAGTCCCAGCAAAGCTGTGACCACGACCCCGGCCAGCGTCACGCGCCATACAGGCCGTCGTTTGGTTCGCCACGCAGAATGTGCGGGTGCTTGCGCGTTCATACCAATGGTCCGAGTGTCATACGGCCCCATTGTAACGCCGAAGCTGCGCCGGTACCAATGAAACGGTCGGCGGCGGCTCTGCTTGGTTTGCAGTTAGCGCACGGCGCCGATCCGTCCGGAAACTGGCGCCGTGAATGGCGGCATCGTGCGCCACTGCACGGCTCGCTCACGCCGGGTCTCCATACGCTTGCTTTGACTGCCGCGCTCACTGGGATGTTGTATAATGTCGCTGGCCGGCCGGCCGAGCGGTGATGGTAACGCCTGTGCCGGCGAGATGTCCACCAACCATTGACGGGCACATGCGGCTCGTGCCGGGGTCGGGCTCTGATTACTCCATCGGAGGTGAGTCAGCGGCCTGTCTCGTATCAGCGCGATCCGCTGTTCTGCGTGTAGCCCGAACCGGAAGCGAAAACCGAGATGCCAACATCGTCCCCGCATCATGTGTTCATACCCATGCAGCACCGCGTGCTAGTATTGCTGGTGCTATGCCTGGGTTTTGCCCTACGCCAGGTGGCGCTGCCGGACATGCCGCCGTTCGTGCACGGCGATGGCGCCAACCTGGCGAAATACTCTCTGCGCGTCGCGCGCGGCGATCAGCCGTGGTATGGTGTGCGCGCTGACGGCGACGCCAACTGGGCATTCCTTCAGTTTGCGCCATACACGCTGCTCGGAAACGATCTCATGGCGTTGCGGTTCATGTCGGCGTGCTGGGGCATGTTGTCTCTGGCCGGCGCATACTACGGAACTCGCCGTCTGTTCGGCGCGCGCGTGGCGCTTTTTGCGCTGTGCCTGATGGCGTCGGGGCACTTGCTGATCCATTTCAGCCGCGCGGCGACGATTGTTATGCCGTCGGTGCTGACCAGTTTCGCGGCGGTCGGTATGTTCCTGCGCGCCCAGGACGCGGACCGTACCGGGCGCGCGCGCTGGACGGCGTTCGCGCTGGCCGGCGCGATTGCCGCCCTCAACCTGTACGAATACGCGGCCGCCAAGGCCGTCTTCTTCGGCCTGGCCGTGCTGTGGGCGACTACGTTCCCGCTCAGGCGCGGGTCGCGCTCGCAGTGGCTCGTGGGAACGGCGGCGCTTGCGGCGGGCGCGGCGGTCGTCGCCGCGCCGATCATCTTTTGGTACGTGCAGCAACCGGGGCAAGTTGGCATCCGGTTCACGGAGTTGAGCGTCCTCAATCCGCGTTACGCCGCGCTCAATCTGAAGTTGTATGGAACGCAAGATAGTCAGACCGTGCTGATCCGCCAGATTATCCGCAGCCTGGGCGGCTTCTTTATCGTGAACGATACCAGCCCCATCTACCGGATTCAGGCGCCGCTCATGGATCTGCCCACGGCCATTCTATCGGCGGTTGGCCTGGTCATCGCCGCCCGGCGGCAAAGGCGGCGCACGCTGGCGCTGGTCGCTTGGCTGATGGCCGGCCTCATAGCGGGCGCCATTTTGTTGATCGAGCCGCCGACCAGTTATCACTACATTGTGCTTGTCCCGCTGGCTATGGTATTCGCGGCGGTCGCGCTGGATGCGATGTTCTCGCGCTGGGTCGGCCGCCTATGGGTGCCGATTATTATCGCCGGCATTGTCGTGCTGAACATCCAAATCTACTTTGCGGACTACCCAACGCAGGGCGCCTGGCATTCGGCGGAGAGCAGCATCGGCTTCTACGCGCGCAAGCATTCGCCGTGCTGTCGTTTTGTATATATCGGCTATCCCGATATGACGCCGCGCGAAATAACGCAGTTGGCGGCGGCGCCCGCCACGGTCGAGTACGTATGGAGCACAGACTACCTCGACACGCAACAAACGGATGTCAGTCGGGACCGGCGCCCATGGGTCTTCTTTGTCACCCTCGACCGGCCGGGGCAATTGGAACTATTGCAGCGGCGCTTTCCACGCAGCCGCGTAGGATTGTACGAAGAGCGTGGCCGTACGATGTTTTGGACCGTTATCGTAGACGATCCACAGGTGGCGAGAAACCCGGCGGTGACTGCGCCTGCCCAGACAGTTCCCTCGCGGTTTGACGGCGCTTTTTCATCACGTTGAAGCAAGTCTGGCCAAGCCAGCCCATGGACGGTCGAGTGTGAATGCCCGTCAGCATCTTTCGTGAATTTCACCCGCAGAGCCAACCGCGCGTTCTTGCCCCCATGAGTGATCGCGGTGTCAACCAGGCCGAGCCGATGCCGGCTACTTGTCGTCGCCCTTCTATGCGCCCCCGCGTCGACGTACACTCCCCTGCGAATGCGCGAGTAGCACGCAGTCCCATTTTCGCTTATTATTACTCTGTCAATATTTGATGCAATCGCGTTCCAACACCCACGGGAGGAAGACATGGTCGACATTCTGCGCACGGGCACGGCAGTCTGGCAGGGCGGCCGCAGCGGCAGCAGCAAGGTTTCGAGCGGCAGCGGCGCGCTGAAGGACGCTCCGGTCAGCGTCGCGTCGCGCTTCGAGCAGGCGGGTGGCACGAACCCCGAAGAGTTGATCGCGTCGGCGCACGCGGCGTGCTTCTCGATGCAGTTCGCGGTGCTGCTCGACCGCAACGGCACGCCGGCGACCGAAGTGAGCACCAAGGCGACGCTGAGCATGAAGCGCCTTGAGACGGGCGGCTGGAAGATCTACAAGATCCAGTTGGACTGCGAAGCGAAGGCAGCCGGCATCGATGCTGCCAAGTTCCAGGAGATCGCGGAGACGGCGAAGAACGTCTGCCCGGTTTCGAACCTGCTAAAACCGGGGCTCGAAGAGATCGTACTGAACGCCGTCCACAAACCGTAGCATTGTAGGGGCGAAGCATCGGCGTGAGGGTGCTCAATAGTGCTGAATCACCCGCCGATGCTTCGCCCCTACTGGCGACGCGCACGGCTTTTGTGCCGCCATCCGAGCGGGTGTAAGATGAACAAGACTACCCCACCTGAGGTGCCCTATGTCGCCCGCCAAACCGTCCGCTGATCGAATCCTCGCCCGCACGCTTGACGACCTGAAGACCCAGAACACCGTTGCCCGCATCTGGCAGAAGGATCACACGGTCTGGAAGCCCGACCCGACCGAACTGGCCAACCGGCTCGGCTGGCTCGACGTGGCCGACCGTGTGTTGGCCGAATTGCCCGCACTCAACGCGTTCGTCGCCGAGATGCGCGCCGCCGGCTATACCGACGCCGTGCTGCTCGGCATGGGCGGTTCGTCGCTGGCGCCGGAAGTGATGCGCCGCACATTCCGCGTCAAGCGCGGTTATTTGCGGTTGCACGTCCTCGACTCGACCGTGCCAGGCTGGGTGGCCGGACTGACGCACAAGCTCGACCCAGAGCGCACTCTGTTCATCGTGTCATCGAAATCCGGCGGCACGATCGAGGTGATGTCGTTCTTCAAGCATTTCTGGGCCTGGTGCGGCCCCGATGCCGGCGCGCACTTCGTCGCCGTGACCGATCCGGACACGAGCCTGCAGAAGTTGGCGACGGAGCGCGGCTTCCGCAAGGTGTTCGTCAACGATCCGAACATCGGCGGCCGCTACTCGGCGCAGTCGTATTTTGGCCTGGCGCCCGCCGCGCTGATGGGCATTGACGTCGGCGAACTCCTGCGACGCGTGCAGTTGATGATGGGGCGCTGCGCGCCGGCCGCGCCGCTCGGCGAGAACCCGGGCGCGACGCTCGGTGCGGTGCTCGGCTCGCTGGCGCTGGCCGGGCGCGACAAACTGACGTTCATCATGTCGCCCGCCATCGCCTCGTTCGGCCTCTGGGCCGAGCAACTGGTCGCGGAGAGCACCGGCAAGGAAGGCAAAGGCATCCTGCCGATCGCGCTCGAACCGACTGCCCCGGCGAGCGCCTACGGCCGTGACCGGCTGTTCGCGTACCTGAAGCTCGAGGGCGACGACAGCGCGCGCACCGATCGGTTAGCCACCGCGCTCGAAAAGGCGGGTCAACCGGTGATCCGCATCGACTTGCAGGACCGCTACGACATCGCGAGCGAGTGGTACCGCTGGGAGTTTGCGACCGCCGTCGCCGGCGCGGTGCTCGGCATCCAGCCGTTCGATCAGCCGAACGTGCAGGAGAGCAAGGACATCACCGGCCGCGTGCTGGTCGACGTGAAGACGAGCGGCGTCACGCCGGTTACTGACACCACTGGTGACCTGAAAGCCATGTTGGCGAAGACGAAGCGCGGCGCCTATGTGGCGCTGATGGCGTATATCCCGCAGTCGCCCGTGGTTGAAGAGGCATTGGACGGCCTGCGCCTGAAGCTGCTCAAGAAATATGGCCTGCCGAACACGATGGGCTACGGGCCGCGCTTTTTGCACTCAACCGGCCAGTACCACAAGGGCGGCCCCAACACCGGCGTCTTCGTGCAATTGGTGGCCGACTGGGGCGCCGATGTGCCGATCCCCGGTGAATCGTATACCTTTAAGGGGCTGGCGGCTGCGCAGTGCGTCGGTGATTTCGAGGCGCTGCGGAAGCACGATCGGCGCGTCGTGCGCGTGAATCTGGGGCGCAACGCCGCGCAGGGCATTCGCGAGCTGACCAAGCAGATCTGAGCGGGTTCGAAAGGCGATAAGCAGACACCGCACAGGTCAGTAAGTCCTGTGCGGTGTCCCTGTTGATGCGAGGGAGAAACACGATGGACATTGGCATGATTGGCCTCGGGCGCATGGGCGCGAATATGACCACGCGCCTGCTGCGCGGCGGGCACCGGGTCGTCGTCTACGACATGCGCCCGGAAGCGGTGGCCGCGTCGGTCAAAGAGGGCGCGGTTGGTGCGGCGTCGCTGTCCGACGTGGCGGCGAAGTTGCCCGCGCCGCGCTCAGTCTGGATCATGGTGCCGGCGGGCCAGCCGACCGAGGACACGCTCAGCGCGCTGCTCGGCGTACTCGGTCAGGGCGACACGATTATCGACGGCGGCAACAGCAACTACAAAGAGTCGCAGAAGCGCGCCGCACGGGTGCAGGCGGCCGGGCTGAACTTCCTCGACGTGGGTACCAGCGGCGGTATCTGGGGCCTGGCCGAGGGCTACAGCCTGATGATCGGCGGTGAACGCACCGTGGCCGAGCGGCACGCGCCGATCTTCGAGACGCTGGCGCCCGCGGTTGACCAGGGCTGGGGCTATATGGGCCCGAATGGCGCGGGACACTTCGTCAAGATGATCCACAACGGGATCGAGTACGGTATGATGCAGGCGTATGCCGAAGGCTTCGAGATACTAAAGGCCAAGACCGAGTTTGACCTGGACCTGCACCAGATCGCCGAGACGTGGCGCGTCGGCAGCGTGGTGCGCTCGTGGCTGCTCGACCTGGCGGCGCGCGCGCTGGCCGACGATCCCGACCTGTCAGCGATCAAGGGTATCGTGGCTGACTCCGGCGAGGGACGCTGGACGGTCGCCGAGGCGATCGATCTCGACGTCTCCGCGCCGGTCATCACGCTGGCGCTGCAGAACCGCCTGCGCTCGCGCAACCCCGACCCGTTTGGCGACAAGCTGCTGGCCGCGCTGCGCAACCAGTTTGGCGGCCACGCTGTGCAGAAGGAGTGACGCGACCCATGGCGTTTCCCATCATGCTCACCTTCGATATGGACGCCGAGTCGACCGTGCTGGCGATCGACCCGGAGAACGCGCGGCGGCCCGGTGTGCTGTCGCCCGGCCAGTACGGGCCGACGGTGGCGGTCTACCGCATCCTCGACATGCTGAAGCAGGAGGGGGTGCCGGCCACCTTCTTCGTGCCGGGCTGGACGGCCGACTATTACCCGGCGGCGATGGAGGCGCTTGTCGCCGCGGGCTGTGAGGTCGGGCATCATGGCTACACGCACACGCTGCCATACGCCTATCCCAGCCGCGACGCCGAGGAAGACGATTTTGTGAAGGGCATCGAGGCGATCGAGCGGCACACCGGCAAGAAGCCGATCGGCTACCGCTCGCCCGCCTGGGACTACTCGCCGCACACGCTCGCGATCATGGAGAAGTACGGCTTCCTGTATTCGACGAACTTTCAGGACTACGATGCGCCGTACATGCAGACGGTGGACGGCCGACCGACGCGCATCGTCGAGTTGCCGGTCTCGTGGCTGACCGACGACATGCCATACTTTGTCTTCCGGCCGCCGTATTACCGCCCGCTGGCGCCGGCCAGCCACCCGTACGAGATCTGGACGGAGGAACTGCGCGGCCTGCACGCCGAAAACAAGATCTTCGTGCTGACGATGCACCCGTATCTGACCGGGCGGCCGAGCCGCATTGCGATGCTCCGGCGCGTGATTGCGTTTGCGCGCTCGCTGGGCAACGTCGAGTTCCGGCAGTGCGGCGAGTATGCGCGCGAGTTCCTGGCCGCGCAGGGAGGCGCACAATGACGTTCCCAATCATGCTGACGTTCGACCTCGACGCGGAGACCGCCGCGCTGGCGATCGACCCGAACAACGTGAACCGTCCCGGCACGCTATCAATCGGCCGCTATGGGCCGAATGTGGCGGTGGCGCGCCTGCTGGCACTGCTGAAGGCCGAGGAGATCCCGGCGACCTGGTTCGTGCCGGGTTGGGTGGTCGATCATTACCCGGCGGCGATCGAACAGATCGTTGCGGCCAGGCACGAGATCGCGCACCACGGCTACACGCATACGCCGCCGGCCAACCTGCCGGACCGCGCCGCCGAGGAAGACGAATTGGTGCGCGGCATCGCGAGCATCGAGAGGGCGACGGGCCGCAAGCCGGTCGGCTACCGCTCGCCGTCGTGGGACTTCTCGGCGCACACGCTCGGCCTGCTGGTGGAGCACGGCTTCGCGTACTCGTCGAACTTCATGAACCATGACGCGCCGTACCGGCACACGCTGGATGGCAAGCCGACGAACTTGGTCGAACTGCCGGTGCAGTGGATGAACGACGACGCGCCGTTCTTCACCTTCCGGCCGCCGTATTACCGGCCGATCCAGCCGCCCAGCCACCCGTTCGAGATCTGGACGGAGGAACTGCGCGGCCTGTACGCCGAGCCGGGCAAAGTCTTTGTGCTGACGATGCACCCGCACCATATCGGACGGCCGAGCGGTGTGGCGCTGTTGAAGCGCTTTATCGCGTTTGCGCGCTCGTTCGGGGATGTGGAGTTCAAGATGTGCACGGATGTGGCGGCCGCTTACGCGGCAACCTAGCGCACCGGTCAACCGCAGCTGTCAAGCATCAAGAGGGAAGGAAGCGTTACATATGTTGGAATCCACGGTGTCCAATAGCATTGTCGCCGATATTCGACACTACCAGGGCAAGCCGGTGACGGTTGTCATCTTCGGCGCGTCAGGCGATCTGACGCACCGCAAGTTGATCCCGGCGCTGTTCAGCCTGTTTTGCAAGAAGCGCCTGCCGGCGGCATTCCACGTGGTCGGTACGGCGCGCACGGTCTTCACGGACGAACAGTTCCGCGCCGCCGCGCGCAAGGATGTAGCCGAATACGGCGAACACCGCTTTAGCGATGACGAGTGGGCGCAGTTCTCGCAAGGTCTCTTCTACGTCCCCGCCGAACGCGATCTGCATGCGGGTTTTGCCGGACTCGACGCGAAGCTGAACGTGCTCGAAGGCACGCCGTCCAATCGTCTGTACTATTTGTCGACGCCGCCCAACCTGTACGAGGAGATCGTCAGCAACCTGTGCGCGGCGGGCATGGTGAGCGAGGATGAGCACGTATGGAAGCGCGTGGTGATCGAAAAGCCGTTCGGCAACGATCTGCCGTCCGCACGCGAGCTGAATGAATCCTTTCACGGGCATATTGACGAGCACCAGATTTACCGCATCGATCATTACCTGGGCAAGGAGACGGTGCAGAACATGCTCGTCTTCCGCTTCGCCAACGCCATCTTCGAGCCGGTCTGGAACCGCAACTACGTCGATCACGTGCAGATCACGGTCGCCGAGAAAGTTGGCATCGAGCACCGCGGCAAGTTCTACGACGACGTCGGCGTGCTCCGCGACATGTTCCAGAATCACCTGATGCAGCTGCTGACGCTGGTCGCCATGGAGCCGCCCTCGTCGTTCGCCGCCGAGGCGCAGCGCAACGAGCGGGGGAAGGTATTGAGCGCGGTGCGGCCCGTGACCGGCAAGGAGGTGCGCGCCAACATGGTGCGCGGGCAGTACCTCGGCTACCGCAACGAGGAGGGCGTCGCGCCGAACACGCAGACGGCAACGTATGCCGCTCTGCGCCTGTTTATCGACAACTGGCGCTGGCAGGGTGTGCCGTTCTACCTGCGCTCCGGCAAGGCGCTGGCCGAGAAGAACACGGTGATCGTCGTGCAGTTCAAGCGCCCGCCGCACTCGATGTTCCCGATGAGCCCCGACCGCGACCTGACGCCGAACCGGCTGGCGATCCGCCTCCAGCCGGACGAGGGCATGCTGCTGCGCTTCGAGGCGAAGGTGCCGGCCACGACCGCCGACATGCGCTCGGTCAACATGGATTTCTCGTATGACGAGTCGTTCGGGCCGAAGGCGATCCCGGAAGCCTACGAGCGGCTCCTGCTCGACGCGCTGCATGGCGACCAGGCGCTCTTCACGCGCAGCGACCAGATCGAGCTGGCCTGGACGCTGATGGATCCGCTGATCGCGGCGTGCAGCACGCCCGACGCGCCGCCGCTGGCGATCTACGAGCAGGGCAGTTGGGGACCGTACCAGGCCGATGAGTTTATGGCGCGCGACGGGCGCGCCTGGGCGACCGGCCGCGCGACGGTGGACTGAACCATGACAATCATCCTGCACATCACCACGCCCGCGCAGTGGGCGGCGGCACAAGCGGAAGGGGCGTATCGCGGCGACACCTTGGCGACCGAAGGGTTCATTCACTGCTCGCGCCCCGAGCAGGCGGCGGGCGTCGGCAACCGCCTTTTCCGTGGCACGCGCGGCCTGATCGTGCTCGTCATCGATCGTGCGCAAGTGACCGCGCCGGTGAAAGACGAGGGGGCCGACGGGGACCTGTTCCCGCACATCTACGGCCCGCTGAACCTCGATGCCGTGACGCACGTCGTGCCGTTCGAGCCGCGCCCTGATGGCGGCTTCGACGCGCCAATCTTGTAGGGGCGAAGCATCGGCACTGCGTGTCTTGTTTTGCGCACGTCACCGCGCCGATGCTTCGCCCCTACGTTGTCATTATTGTGACTGCCCGCGTCCCACGATGTTCCACACCGCCGCCAGGCGGTCGTCCTCCATGACGTAGAAGCGATCATGCAGGTTGATCGTCGTGCAGCCGTGCGTCGGCAGCACCTCGATCTTGTCGCCGATCTTCAGGTTACGCGCCGTGCCTTCGAGCTTGACACGCGCGTGCTCTTCCGACAGTCCCAGCACCGTCGCGCCCTCGACCAGCACGGTCGGCACGCCGAACTCGTTGGTGACCGTCTTCAAGCCGATGTCGATCACGGCCAGATCCTCGGCCGGGCGGCTGACAACCGTCGAGAGGATCGTCAGCGCGGTGTCGAACTCCGAGCCGACCTTCTTGTACTGCGCGTCGCAGGTGACGTATGACCCGGCCTGGATTTCGGTCACGCCCGGAATCTTCATGGTCGCGTGGAACGTGCCGGTGCCGGCGCCGGTCAGCACGCGCGCCGGGATGCCGTTTGCCTCGATGAAGCGGCGCACATCGACCGCCTTCTGCATGTCGGTCGTGGTGCGCGCGTAGCGTTCCTCGACCGGCATGAGGTTCTGCAGGTGCCCCTCGTACGCCTGGATGCCGCCAAAGGCGAGGCCGGGGCTGCCGGCGATCTGCCGCGCCAGTACTAGCGCCTCTTCCGGCGTATTGACGCCGCAGCGGTTCATGCCGATGTTGACCTCGACCAGGCAGCGGATTGTGACACCGGCGGCGGCCGCGGCGGCCGACAGTTCGCTCACGTTGCCGGCGTCGTCTACGGCGACGGCGATCTTGATCTTCTTCGCCAGCGCGACGAGCCGCGCGATCTTGATCGGCCCGATAATCTGGTTGGCGATCAGGATGTCGCCGACGCCGCCAGCGGCGAGCGCCTCGGCCTCGCCGAGCTTGGCGCAGGTGACGCCGACCGCGCCGGCGTCGATCTGCATTCGCGCCACTTCAACCGACTTGTGCGTCTTGGCGTGCGGCCGAAAGGCGACGCCGGTGCCGGCGAAGTATGACGCCATGCGCTTGACGTTGCGCTCTAGCAGCTCGCGATTGATCAACAGGGCGGGCGTGTCAATTTCCGATTTAGGCGCGCCAACCGGCGCGATAGTGGGGGGCATAAGGCTCCTTAAGGAATAGGGGTAAGGCACAAGTCTCGTGGTGCAGAATGAACAGTCAACAGTGAACAGTGGGCAGATGGCTTTCACCGTTCACTGTTCACTGTTGACTGTTCACTTTCGTTCGCCAGCAATCGCTCTTCATAGATCCGCCGCACCGTGTCCTCGATCTGCGGTTCGCGGACGGACAGGTCGGCGATCTTGTAGCGTGCGGATAAGCGGCTGATCAACTCCGACGCGCTGATCGCCTCGCGGGCGAAGCGGTACGTCGCCTGCAGGCCGTCGCGCGCCGCCACGCGCGCACCGTCAACGGATACATCATCGTATGTCTCAGCGAAGTCTACGACCAACTCGCGCTCGCCGCCAAATCGGCGCAGGAGGTCGTCGAGCAGGCCATCGAACAGCACGCGCCCGTGGTCGATCATCAATACCCGCTCGCACAGCTTCTGCACGTCCGACAGGTCGTGCGTCGTCAGGATCACGGTGGTCTGCCGCTCGCGGTTGACCTGCGCGATGAACTGCCGCACGCGTTCCTTGGCGACCACGTCGAGGCCGATGGTCGGCTCGTCCAGGAACACGACGTCGGGGTCGTGCAGGAAGGCGGCCGCCAGGTTGGCGCGCATCATCTGCCCGAGCGACAGCGAGCGCACCGGCGTCTGCAGGAACTCGTCGAGCGCCAGCAGGTCGCGGAAGTAGTCGATGTTCTGCCGGAAGCGCGCCGGCGGCACGCGATAGATATGCCGCAGCAGGTCGAGCGACTCGATGACCGGCAGGTCCCACCAGAGCGTATTGCGCTGTCCGAACACCGCGCCGATGTGCGCGACGTGTGCTTTACGTTCGCGCCACGGCACGCGCCCGCCGACGCGCAGTTCACCCGACGTCGGTACGAGGATGCCGGTCAGCATCTTGAGCGTGGTGGACTTGCCCGCGCCGTTGGGGCCAAGATAGCCGACCAGTTCGCCGCGCGCGATGTCGAACGAAACGTCGTCCACGGCCTTGACGACCCGGAAATCGCCGGAGAACAGGCTGCGGAACGCCCCGAGCACGCCGCCGCGCTGCTTGTAGAGCTTGAACTCCTTGCGCAGGTCGCGCACCGCGATCAATGCGTCGCTCACGGTGCCTCTTTGTGCACGAGCGCGTAGAGGCGCGGCGCCTCGTCCAGGAATGGCGTCGCTTCCGCAATCGTCTCCCACAGGCTGCCGACGCCACCGACCTCGTGTGACACCGACCACGGCTCGGCCCACGCGCCGGCGCGTACCTGTCCCAAAGCCCACGCCAGATGCTCATAATCGATTTCGGTCATCGGCAAGTGATCCATCCATTGCCCGGCGAACTGGGCGACTGTTCGTTCCTCGACGCCCATTTGCCGTGCCCGCGTTGCCAATGCCTCGCCGAACACCTGCATGCCGGTTACGTGAATTTCCCGCAGGCGGCCAACTGGCAGCATCTCCGTGTACGTGCGCGCGTCCGCGCCCAGTTGCTTCGCCGCCAGCCGCGCATGCGACAGGTCGAGCAGGAAGCCGCAGTTGGTCTCGCGCACGATCGCGTGGAACGTCTCCGGCATGATCGTCAGCCGCAGGCCCGTGCCTTTGGCAGCGTGATCGTTCTCGATCATGATGCGCTCCGCGCCGAAGCGCTCGAGCAGTGGGCGCATGTCGCTCAGCGCGGCCTCGACCAGACGGTCGCGGTGCGCAGGCGCGTCGCTCTCGGGCGGAATGTCGGGGCGCTCCGTCGCGCGCACGCCGAGGTGTACGTTGACGAACGGTGTGCCAGTCTGTACCAACAGCCGCTCGATGCGCTCCAGGTCGGCCGGCGCGCGCTCGTCGAAATCGTACGGTATGCCGCGCCCGTAGCCGACTGCCAGCGGGAAATGCACATAGGCCGCGTGCACGCCTTGTGCCTCCGCGATCAGATCGGGCCAGGCCGGGCATTTGAAGCGGTCGAGCGTCACGCGCCCGTCACGCACCAGTGCGGCCAGCGGCCGCGAGTAGTTGATGGAGAGGTTCATAGACAACGGACATGACAACGGACAATCAAACGGACAAACGGACGTGACAACGGACCTTTAACGGACAAACGGACGGGCCAACGGACACGCAACGGACGCCGCGTCGCTGGCGGATGCGTCCGTTTGTCCGTTCGGTATCCATTGTCTACGGGCTTTCAACGGACAATCGGGCGGGACAACGGATACGCAACGGACGCCGTATCGCTTGCGGATGTGTCCGTTTGTCCTTTCTGTAGCCATTGTCTACGGACAATCAAACGGACAAACGGACGGGACAACGGATACGCAACGGACGCCGCGTCGCTGGCGGATGCGTCCGTTTGTCCGTTCCGCGTCCGTTGTCTCAGGTGCCCGTCGAAGCATACTTCCGCACGCCGAAGTTCCAAAACGCGAATGCGAGCGCCAGCATGCCGATGCCCGCCAGCGGCGCGAGGAACGACATGAGTGGCGCCATCCCGGTCGGATCAGGCTTGTCCAGGAAAAACAGCGCCGGGTAGTAGATGATCAGCGCCGACGGGATGACGAACGTGAAGAAGCGGCGCATCCACTCGGCGTAAATGTGCATCGGGTACGACAGCATGTAGGTGCCGCCGTACGTGAAGATGTTGATGACCTCGATCGATTCGACCGTCCAGAAGCAGATCGTCGCGCCGACGACGAACAGCGCGCCGAAGAACAGGATCGCGCTGGTGAAGACGACCGGCAGATACAGGAGCTTTGCGACGGTCCATGTGATGGGCAACTGCGACAACGCCAGCGCGAAAATCGCCGCGCCGTTCAGGATGCGCCCCAGCCGGCGCACGACAAACTCGGCGGTGAACATCTGCAGCGGCAGGCCGAGCGGCCGCAGCAGGAACTGGTCGAATGTGCCGCGCTGGATCTGCGCGCCGAAGAACGACGGGTCGAACCCGCTGAACAGCATGTCCATGCAGCCAAACGCCGTTTCGACCAGGCCGTACAGGAACGCGACCTCGCCGATCGTCCAGCCGCCGATGGTGCCGAAGCGGGTGAAAACGAGCCAGAGCGCGGTGAACTCGACGAACGTTGTGAACCCGGCGCCAAGCGTGTCCATCACGAACGAGACGCGATACTGCATCTGAGCGCGGATGCGCAGGCCGATGAGCCGGAAGTAGAGCGCGAGCGTGCGCGGCATCAGCCCCCCTGGATCACCAGTTTGCGCACGCCGAGCGCCAGCACGCTCTGCGCGCACGCCGCGAGCACGACGAACCAGAACGCCTGCTGGACGAGCGCGAACGGCAGGACCTCGACCGGCACGATGCCGAGATAGATCTCGATCGGCGTGTTGACCATCGCCGGGAACGGCGTCAGGCGCATGAGCGACCCGGCCCAGTCCGGCATGAGCGCGATCGGCATCAGGAAGCCGGACAGGAACGTGGCGAGGCTCATGGCGAAGCGGGAAACGCCGACCGCGTCCTGCGACCAGAACGCCGTGAGGCTGTACAGGAAGCGCCAGGCGAAGCTGCACAGCAGGGCCAGCGCCAGCGACAGGATCGTGGCCAGCCAGTGCGCGGCGCTGGGCGGCAGCACGATCGGGAAGAAGATCGCCATCAAGATCATGATCGTCACGCCGCGCAGCAGGAACTGCGCCAGCCCGCGCCCGATATCGCGCATGCACCAGTATGTGAAATAGTCGATCGGCCGCGCCAGGTCGCCGCCGATGTCGCCGGTGCGGATGCTGTTGACGACGTCCCACCAGCCCCAGGTGGCGATGATGCCGATCAACGCCTGCGTCAGCGCGACGTAGGTCACGACACCGGGGATCGTATAGCCTGCGACGCTGTCGCGCGCGCCGAACAGCGCCGTCATAATGTAGGCGTGCAGGACGCCGAAGAAGGCGTTGGTGGCCAGCCCGGCGAGCGCGGCCGCGCGATACGTCATCTGGCGGCGAAACGACAGGCGAATGAGCGCGAGGTGCATGGCAAATTGAGATTCTACTGCCTGCGCGGCCAGATGGCGAATTGCGCGGTGGCGTTAGGGATGACTGCCACAGCGTGCCCAGATGGTGCCTGGTCATGTCTCATGTGTCCGTTGTCCAGTTTGGCTCTCTTTTCCACCCAAGTTATCCTGAATGCATCTCAACATTCGGGAGGGACGAATGGCCAGTGTGTCTTCCAGTGCGACGATCAACCAGCCGGTGGAGAAGGTGTTCGCGTATGTGACGGCCGCCGACAACCACAAGGCGTGGCAGGCCGGCATCCTCGACGTGAAGGTGACGCCGCCGGGCACGCCCGCCGTCGGCTCGATCTACCACTACACGACCGAGGTGATGGGCCGCAAGATGGAGACCCAACTGCAGATCTCGGCACTTGAAGCAAACCACAAGTGGGCGATCAAGACGACCGGCGTGGCGCGCCCGGTCGAGACGGTCTACCTGTTCGAGGCAGCCGGCGCCGGCACCAAGCTCACGATCTCGATGGAACTGTCCGGCGGTTACCCGGCCGCCGCCGAGGGCATGATCAAGCAGCAGATGCAGAAATCGCTCGACGAGCAGGGGCACCGCGTGAAGCAGATGCTCGAAAAGTAGCGTGCGGCTCGCCCGTGTTCGTCATGCCGGCATGATTCTGGCCCGCATCCACGGCTGGCGGACGATTTTCGACTGACACCAAGTCTCGTTTGAGTGGATGCCGGCTAACTACTTGCCGGCATGACGTTCTAGCGTATGTGTGTCTTACCCGCTTGTTTAATTTTGACACTCCATCGCGCTCCTGCTATACTTTCGACCGCAACCGCAGCTTATCTGACGAGAGGAGGCATCCACCCATGATCGTTCGGCGTCTTTCAGGAATCCTGACCCATCATGGGAGGAGTGCGCCTTTTCGCCGATAGTTTGGTTCGCTTCGATCGCTGAAGCCGTGGGCGCGCTCTTGCCGCCCGCGGCTTTTTTTGTTGCCCGCATCGTGTTTGCGGGTGAACGTGCCGCTCATAGTACGTCCTGGAGAAATGCATGTTGCGAAAATGGGATGCGTACGCCGTGTACCTCGGCATGGAGGGAGGGGCGTCGCTCTGGTTCGCAATGATCTTCGCGGCCAACCTGATTTATCAGGTCAACACGGTCGGGTTGGGGCCGCTACAACTGGTGCTGGTCGGTACCGTGCTGGAAGGCACCGTCTTGCTCTGTGAGGTTCCAACCGGTATCGTGGCCGACGTCTTCAGTCGCCGACTGTCGGTTATCGTCGGCTATCTGATCATGGGGCTCGGCTTTGTGCTGGAGGGGCTCGTGCCGCGCTTCGAAGCGGTGCTGCTGGCGCAGGTCATCTGGGGCTTCGGGTATACGTTCACCAGCGGTGCGACGCAGGCCTGGTTGGCCGACGAGATCGGCGAGTCGCGTGCCGGGCAGGCATTCTTGCGTTCGACACAGGTCGGGCAGTTGGCGTCGGTCGCGGGGCTCGTGCTGGGCGCGGCGCTCGGCAGCATGCAGATCAACCTGCCGATTCTGCTGGGCGGCCTGGGCATCAGCCTGATCGGCGTCTGGCTCGTTGCCGTCATGCCGGAGACTGGCTTCAAGCCGAAGCCGCGCGAGGCACGCAGTACGTTCCAGCAGATGGCCGCGACCCTGCGCGACGGCCTGGCGATGGTGCGCCGGCGGCCGGCGCTCTCGACCGTGCTGGTGATCGGTGCGGTGTACGGCACGTTCAGCGAGGGCTACGACCGGCTCTGGACGGCGCACTTCCTGCAGAACTTCACGCTGCCCGATTGGGGCCATGCGCAGCCAATCGCCTGGACGACCGCCATTCGTGTGGCGACCCTGCTGCTGAGTACGCTGCTGATCGAAGCCGTGCGACGGCGCATCGATACCGACAATCACCGGGCGGTGGCGCGAGTGCTGTTCGTCATCTACGCGTTGCTCGGGGCGGCCGTCGTCGGCATCGGACTGGCCGGCAACCTGTTCGCCGTGATCGCCCTGCTGATTGGCGCGGCACTAGTGCGGCAGTTGAGCGAGCCGCTCTACATGGCCTGGGTCAACCAGCGACTCGACCCGGCGGTGCGCGCCACGGTGCTTTCGATGAGCGGGCAAGCCAACGCGCTCGGGCAGGTGGCTGGGGGGCCGGTCGTCGGCATGATCGGCGACGTGTGGGGAGTGCGCGCCGCGCTGACGGTCACCGGCCTGCTGCTGACGCCGGTGCTTGGATTGATCCGCTTCACGTCGGAGCGGCATGAATCCTGAAGATCAAACACCAAGCCACAAAGGCACCAAGGAACTTCTTGCTTTGTGCCTCCGTGGCTTGGTGTTGAAATCTCGAATCGCGTCTTCTCAAAGCTGTGCAGGCGGAATGGAACCCAATGCAGATCATTCGCTCGTTCTGGAAAACGGCGGCGATGGAAGCGGCTTCGCTCGTCGGCGAAGACTCGCTGTTCGTCGTGCAGTACATCTTCCGCTTCCTGCGCGTCGTAGTGCTGCTCGCTGTCTGGCGCACGGTGCTGGAGGGGCGTACCGAAGTGGCGGGTATGACCGCCGCCGCCGTGCTGACATACACGCTGATCGCGGAGGTCTTCGCAGAGCAACTAGCGCCGAAGACCGACGTCGAGTGGGCGCTGCACGACGGCGGCATCGCAATGCGCTTCCTGCAGCCGCTCGGCCTCGTCGTGCAGTTCGGCGGGCTGATGTTCGGGCGCTGGTGGCTGGGGCTCGCGCTGTTCTCACTACCGCTGCTGCTGGCCGCGCCGCTGCTCGGCGTCGACCCGCGCCCGGCCAGCCTGGCGGCGGGCCTACTATTCGTCCCCAGCCTGGTGCTGGCGGTTGTCGTCGGCGTCGCGCTTGAGTTTATCTTCGCCGCGCTGCTTGTCTACATGGAAGGCAGCGCCTACATCGTCGCGCGCGTGCGAGTCGCCATCACGCTTGTGCTGTCCGGTGCGCTGATCCCGTTGCGGTTGCTGCCGTGGGGACTGGGCGATGTTCTGCAGTGGCTGCCGTTCGCCGCGATCGCATCCGCGCCGTTGCAGATATTCACCGGCACAGGGGACCCGCCGCTGCTGATCGGGCTGCAACTGTTTTGGGCGGTGATGCTGTGGGCGTTTTCGGAATGGTTTTGGCGCACCAGCCGCGAGCGTCTGGTCTCGTATGGCGGCTGACCTTCATCTTGTCATCCTGTCATCCTGTCACTGACTAACCATGCACACCCTCATTCGTCTCGCGCAGCTCTGGCGACTCTACGCCTGGCTCGACCTCGTCTGGGTCGTGCGTTCGTTCCGCTTCTTCGTGCTGTACTACATCGGCTTCGCGGTCGTCGCGCTGGCGTCGATCGCCGGCATGGCGCTGCTGGCCGAGCGTTTCGACGGCGTCGGCATCTGGTCGAAGTGGCAGATCGTCTTCCTGCTCGGCTACGGCTCGGTCGCGGACGGTCTGCTGGAGATGTTGTGCGGCTTCAACATCGTGCACATCAGCCGGCGCATCGGGCGCGGGCAGCTCGATCACATGCTGATCCAGCCGCAGCCGATCTGGGTGATGCTCGTGACCGAGGGCGTCAACCCGTTCGGCTCGTCGAACATCATGCTGACTGGCGTGGCGTTGCTCGTCTGGGCCTGGGGCCATCTGGCGATCGACGCGACGGCGGGGTGGTGGGGCTGGTTCGCGCTGAACGTCGTCGCATCGGCGGCAGTGGTCGTGGCGTACAACTTCATCTGGGGCAGCCTGGCGTTCTGGGCGCCGCGCGCGGCGGAGGAGGTCAACACGCCGCTCAAGCGGATGTTCGACCAGTTGACGATCTTCCCGCTGGACGGGCTGGGCGGCGCGGCGCGTGCGGGCCTGCTCGCCGGCGTGCCGATCGGCTTTATGGCCTGGTACCCGTCGCGCTTCCTGCTCGGTCTGGACGCAACACCGCTGGCCGGGCTGGTCACGCCACTGGCGGCGGTCGCTTTTCTCGTCGTCGCGGCGCTGATCTTCCGGCGCGGCATGCAGCACTACATGCGTGCCGGCTCGCAGCGCTACCGGGCGATGGGGCACCGGTCGTAGCGGTGAACAGTGAACAGTGTTCTTCACGAGTGTTCCTGCCACTGTTTACCGTTCACTGTTCACTGGGCAAGGAAAATGCTATGTCTACTTCGCACGAGCTAATCGTCGAACTCGATCACGTCAACAAGACGTTCCGCCAGCGACAGCGCGGCGCGGACCTGCGCGAAGCGCTGACACGCCTGACGCGGCCGGTCTGGCGCGAGGTGCGCGCCCTGCAGAACATCAATCTCAAGATCGCGCGCGGCGAGATCGTCGCGTACGCGGGGCCGAACGGCGCGGGCAAGAGCACGACCGTCAAGCTCTGCTCGGCGCTGCTGGCGCCGGATGCCGGGCGCGTGCGCGTGCTCGGCATGGACCCGGTGCGCGACCGCGTGCGCTACGTCAGCCGCATCGGCGTCGTGTTCGGCCAGCGCAGCGAGCTCTGGTCGGACCATCCGGTGTCGGCCTCGTTCGAGTGGAAGCGCGTGGTGTGGGACGTGCCGCGCGAGCGCTACGAACGCATGAAGGCGCTGGTGCTCGACCTGCTCGGCATCGGCGAGTTCTTCAACAGCATGGTGCGCGAGTTGAGCCTCGGCCAGAAGATGCGCGCCGATCTGGGGCTGGCGCTGCTGCACGAGCCGGAGCTGCTCTTTCTGGATGAGCCGACGATCGGGCTCGACGTGCTGGCCAAACGGCGCATCCTGCAGTTCATCAAGGAGTTGAACCGCGAGAAGAACGTGACGGTAATGGTCACGAGCCACGACATGGCCGACCTGGAGATGCTCTCGACGCGCATTGTGATGATCGACCACGGGCGCATCGCCTACGACGGCTCGTTCGATCAGTTGCGCCGCGAATATTCCGACCGTCGCCGCCTGCTGATCGAGACTTCGGGCGGCGACGCGCCGCAGTTTGCCGCGGCGCGCTGGCTGCGCAGCGACGCCAACCGGCACGAGTATGAATACGACGCATCGCGCGTGAGCATCGCTGGCCTGCTCCAGCAGGCCAGCGCACAGTCGTCGGTCGTGGATGTCGAGACGCACCGCGCCGACATCGACGAGGTGATCGCGGATATTTATGAGCGCTGGCAGGCGCGAAGCGAAATCCCAAAATCCAAGTCCCAAATCCCAATCAAGTAGCACGAAGCGCGGAACGAATCGGCGCAAGGCAGAATATGCTTACGTTACACAAAATCCACAAATCATACGCCGTGCATCCGGTGCTGTCCGACGTGTCGTTCAGCGTGTCGGCGAGTGACCGAGTCGGCCTCGTCGGCCCGAACGGCTGCGGCAAGTCCACACTGCTGCGCATCGCCGCGCGCGCCGAAACGCCCGATAGCGGCCATGTGCAGTACGCGCCGGCCGGCTTGCGTGTCGGCTACCTGGCGCAGGGACTGGTGTTTGCCGAAGGGCAGACGATCGGCGCGTATCTGGCCGCCGCGCAGGGACTCGCTGCCTCGCTAGACGCGCAGTTCTCCGCGCTGGCTGATGCGCTGGCGCGCGCGCCCGACGACGCGCGCCTGCAGCGCGACTATGAGGCGGTGCTCGAGCGGTTGGCCGGGGCGGAGGACGCGGAACGCCGCGCCGCTGATGTGATCGGTTCGCTCGGGCTAGGGCGCATGCCGTCGGACACGCCCATCGCGCATCTCAGCGGCGGGCAGAAGACGCGCCTGGCGCTGGCCGGCGTTTTGCTCGGCGACCCCGAACTACTGCTGCTCGATGAGCCAACCAACCATCTCGACCTCGACATGCTGGACTGGCTGGAGGCGTGGCTGAACGACTATCGAGGCGCGGCGGTCGTCGTGTCGCACGACCGCATGTTCCTGGACGAGACCGTGCGGCGCATCGTCGAGATCGACCCGCACACGCACGGCGCGCGCGAGTATGCCGGGAATTACAGCGGCTACGTCGAGCAGAAAGAGGCCGAGCAGGACCGGCAGTGGGCGCAGTATCGCGACGAGCAGGCTGAGATCAAGCGCATGCGGCAGGACATCGCCGCGACGAAAGAACAGGCGCGCTGGGTCGAGTCAACCACGACCTCGCGCCAGCCGGTCGTGCGGCGCTACGCCAAGAAAGTGGCGCGCAAGGCACTCTCGCGCGAGAAGAAGCTGGACCGCTACGTGGAGTCCGACGAGCGCGCCGAGAAGCCGCTGGCGCAGTGGCAGATGAAGCTGGCGTTTGGCGATGCGCCGCAAAGCGGTCAGGATGTGCTGGTGGCCGGCGACTTGGCCGTCGGCTACGACGGTACCGCGATCCTGCGCGGGCTGAACCTGCACATCCGCCACGGCGAGCGGGTGGTGCTGAGCGGCGAGAACGGCGCGGGCAAGACGACGCTGCTGCGGACGATCGCCGGCCTCCTGCCGCCTGTGGCGGGCATCCTGCGGCTGGGCGCCAATGTGCGTGTCGGATTCATGGCGCAGGAGCAAGAGGCGCTTGGCCCTCGCGCCGATGCGCTCTCGACAATTCGATCAGTCGTGCCGTGGGGCGAAACCGACGCGCGCAACTTCCTGCACTTCTTTCTGTTCGCGGGCGACGAGGTCTTTACACCGGTGCACTCGCTATCGTACGGCGAGCGCGCGCGGCTGATGCTGGCGACGCTGGTGGCGCGTGGCTGCAACTTCCTGCTGCTCGACGAGCCGCTGAACCACCTCGATATCCCGTCGCGGGCGCGCTTCGAGCAGGCGCTGGCGCAGTTCGACGGCACGGTGCTGGCCGTCTCGCACGACCGCTACTTCATCGCGCAGTTTGCGACGCGGCTGTGGACGTGCGACGCGGGAATAGTGCGGGAAGAGTGAACCGTAAACAGTGAACCGTAGGGACGGGTCTCTGACCCGTCCGTCTCATTACTCGCGGATGCCTTCAAACAAATCCCGCTCGACGCGCTTCGGACCCTGCACAGGGATAGCGCGCATGAACTGTTCTTTGGCCGTCACCTGCCGCGCGAACCAGCCGACGATGCCGCTGCCCATGCGTCCGCCGCCCTGGCTGGCGTGGCAGGCCGACGCGTCGGCCTTGATTTTGGAGACGGAACTAATGTTGATATCGGCGTGGATCGGGAAGTCCTCGATCGCCAGCGATTCGAGGTCGATGTCGCCGTTGGCGCCGAAGTGTCGCGGGTCGCGGCCCAGCAGGCGCATCACGCGCAGACCGTAGCGCAGCCACGCGCGCGGGAAGGTGTGGTAGTACAGCTTCTGCGGCGCGTAGGGCGGCAGGCCGTCGATCGTGACGGACGGGTCGCCCGCCATCGTAAACGCGGCGACGGTGCCTTTGTGAACGGCGATATGGTCGGGGTGGCGGTAGCCGCCGATTGGGTCGAACGTGATGACCACTTGCGGGCGAATGTCGCGGATCTCCCGTGCAATGCGTCGCGCTATCTCCTCTTCGGTCGCGGCAGTCGTCGCGTCGGGGTGCGCGTTGTGCGGGCTGCCCGGCATGCCGGAATCGCGGAAGCCGAGGTAGCGCACGGAGGTCAGGCCGATGATGCGTGCGGCGCACGCCAGTTCGGCCTCGCGCATTTCCGCGACAGTCGCGTGGCCGTGCAGGTCGGCTGGCGCTTCGCCGACCTCGCCGCGCGTCGCACAGACGATGTGCGTCTCGACGCCGCGCCGTGCGTATAGGGCGAAGGTTCCGCCCGTGCCGAATGTCTCGTCGTCGGGGTGTGCGAACACGCCGAGCAGTCGCAGATTATTCGTTACAGTCATTATCGTTGATCTCTTCTCTCCGGCGCGCCAAGTCGCTGGAACACGACAGCGCGAAACGGCGCGAGTAGCACGAAATGGGCATTCCCATCGCGCCTTTCGTGATCTTTCGTGTTATTCGTGTTCCGTATCCTCTCGCACCATCACCCGCCCATCCCAGAGGCGCATGCCCCAGTGCATCAACCGAAAGTAGGGTGGCAGACCCGCGCCGCTGGCGACACGGAAGCCGAAACGCGCGTAGAATGGTTCCAGTGGTGCGCGGCAGAGCAGAAACAGCGGTTCAGGCGGTACCGCCTGGTCCGGGCGCACGTCGTCCGCCGCAATCAGTGCGCGGATCACATCGCCGGCGATGCCGCGCCCCCGGTGCGACGGAGCGGTCGCGATCGACGCCAGCTCGCGACTGCCGTCGAAGTGGCGCCGCACCTGCCCGGTCGCGACGATCTGGCCGCCGTCATCGGCGACGATGAAGCGCCGCCAGTTGAGGTCCATCGGATTGATGCGCGCCTGCCGCACCAGGTGGGTGATCGCCTGCTGGTCGGCGGCCTGCGCCGGGCGGATTTGCACACTCATGAACTATTAACGCGCGGATTCCGTATATCCATATATAATCGAGGAATCATTATATCATCGGTGCGGGAACGGACTGTATGCCCGCCAGCGCCGCGCCCGGGAACTTTTGATGCCTGAAGATCAATTCATCATCGCCAATGGCGTCCGCTTGCGCTATCTCGACTATGGCGGCTCCGGCCAGCCGGCCGTCTTCTATCACGCCACCGGTTTCGTGTCCGAGTTGTGGACGCCGGTCATCGAGTCGATGAGTCCGCGCTTCCGCTGTATCGCGGTTGACCAGCGCGGTCACGGTCGCAGCGATAAGACCGCCGCCGTACACACCTGGGCGACGATGACCGACGACTTTATTGCGTTCCTGCGCGCGATGCGGCTGGAGCAGATCGTTGGCATCGGCCACTCGTCCGGCGCGACGGCGATTGCAGTCACCGCCGGGCGTTATCCCGAATTGGTGGATCGCGCCGTCATGGTCGAGCCGACGGTCATTTCGCGCAGCGCACCGCCGCGCGCACCCGGCGAGCCGAACCCGCTGGTCGAGCGCACGCTGGGCCGCCGCGCCCGCTGGCCCAGCCGTGCCGAGGTGTTCGCCACGCTACTGGCGCGCCCGCCGTATGCATCTTGGGCCGGCGCGATGAAAGAGATGTTTGCCGACCACGCGATGCGCACCCACGGCGACGGTGCGCTCGAATTGGAGTGCTCGCCCGTCGTCGAGGCGTCGATTTACGGCTCGGCCGCCGGGTTCGACCCGTGGTCGGACTTGCCGAAGGTCACTCAGCCGTTGCTGGTCATTCACGGCACCGGTCCGAGCGTGATGCCGACCACGCGTGTCAACGAGCTGGCGCCGGTCCTGCGCACGGCGCAGTTCATCAGCGTGCCGGAAGGCGGCCATCTGGTCCTGATGGAAGCGCCGGACAAGATTGTGCATGCCGTCAGCGAGTTTCTCCGTACAGCCGAATAAGCGCCGCTGCGCGACCGATTTGACGCTGTTCTGTCTGTCGGTTATCTTAATCTAATACGCCATTCACTTAGCGAGGGAGACCTGCGCCATGCGATACCGGTACCCCGAGCCGCTGCCGCCTCCATTACAGCCCCCGGCTCCCCCCAAACCAAAGGTGCGCCAGCGCCTTGAACGTCTGCTGCGTGCCGGGCGCCTACTGGGGCCGGTCGTCGGCGGCATGTTGTTCACGCTGCTTATCCTGGGCGCGTATAGCGCCCTGAACCCACCGCCCGCGCCGCTCAACACGACCGACGTGCAGGGCATCATCGCGCAGGCGATGGCTTCGGCCACGCCGCCGCCGCCGCTCGGTGCAATGATCTACGCGGCGGTGCGCCCGTCGGTCGTCACGGTGATGACGCGTGTGCTGACCACCGACGGCAAGCGCGAGGGCGGGCGCGGCACCGGCGTCGTGATCGATGACAACGGCACCATCCTGACCTCGTGGCACGTCGTAGCCGACGCGATCGAGATTCAGGTCGTCTTCTTCGACGGCTCGGAGTCCGAGGCGAGCGTGGTCAACAAGGATACCGCGCAAGACCTCGCGGCGCTGCGGCCCAAAGTGATCCCCGACAATTTGACGCCCGCGATGCTCGGCAACTCGAACGCGCTGAATGTCGGAGAGGAAGCGTTCGTGATCGGCAATCCGTTCGGCATTACCGGCTCGTTCACGGCCGGCGTGATTTCCGGCAAGAACCGCACGTTCAAGCCGCCCAAGGCGCAGGAACCGCTGAAGGGGCTTATCCAGTTTGATGCGGCGGTCAATCCCGGCAACTCGGGCGGGCCGCTGGTCAACCGCGCCGGCGAGGTGGTTGGCATTGTGACCGGCCTCGTCAACCCGACAGACCAGGACGTATTCATTGGCATCGGCTTCGCCGTGCCGATCCAGGCGGCCGGCGGCGCTATCGGTTCACCGCCGTATTAGATTATCCACCCTGACCCCCATCACGGAGACCTTCATGACCATCGAGAAGAAAGACGAGCGTCCGGCGGGCGCCGCGTCCATGGAGCAGGTGCTGTTCGAAGTCAAGAAAGTGATCGTCGGGCAGGACCACCTGCTCGAGCGGTTGCTGGTGGCGCTGCTGGCGCGCGGGCACATCCTCGTCGAGGGCGTGCCGGGCCTGGCGAAGACGATGGCGATCAAGTCGCTATCGCAGTCGATCGGCGGCAAGTTCCAGCGTATTCAGTTTACGCCGGACCTGGTGCCGGCCGACCTGGTCGGCACGCGCATCTACAACCAGCGCACCGGCGAGTTCAACACCGCGCTCGGCCCGGTATTCACTAACCTGCTGCTGGCGGACGAAATCAACCGCGCACCGGCCAAGGTGCAGAGCGCCCTGCTGGAGGCGATGCAGGAGCGTCAGGTGACGATCGGCCGCGACACGTTCAAGCTGCCGGCGCCGTTCCTGGTGCTGGCGACCCAGAACCCGATCGAGACCGAGGGCACCTACCCGCTGCCCGAGGCGCAGGTCGACCGCTTCATGATGAAGGTGGTAGTCGACTATCCGTCGGCCACCGAGGAGTTCGTGATCGTGCAGCGCATGACCGGCACGCTGGAAGACGTCAACATGGTCATGCACGCCGAGGACCTGATTCTGCTGCAGCAGCAGGTTGACAAGGTGTACGCCGACCCGATGCTAATGGAGTTCGCGGTGCGTCTCGTCTCCGCGACGCGCCAGCCGGGGCAATACGGACTGCCGGACCTGCAGCGCTACATCACCTACGGCGCCAGTCCGCGCGCGTCGATCAATCTGATACTGACGGCGCGCGCACTCGCTTACGTGCGCGGCCGCGGCTATGTGCTGCCGCAGGACATCCTCGACATGGCGTACGACGTGATGCGGCACCGTATGGTGCTGTCGTACGAGGCGCTGTCCGACGGAGTGAACGCCGACGCCCTGATCAAGAAGATCATGACGCGCATTCCGATTCCCGTGGTGCCGCTCGATAATGTCCCAGCCAGCGCCTGAGCGCCTGCTGCAGCGTCTTGACTGGCACGTCGTCCGCCGGCTGGACGGCCTGCTGCAGGGCAACTACCGCACACTGTTCTACGGCTTCGGGCTCGACCTGGCCGAGGTGCGCGAGTACCAGGCCGAGGACGATATCCGGTACATCGACTGGAACGTCACGGCGCGCATGGATCATCCCTATGTGCGCCAGTACCACGAAGACCGTGAGATCACGGCGTGGTTCCTGCTCGACCTGAGCCCGTCGGTCGATTTCGGCACGGTCAATCTGCTGAAGCGCGACCTGCTGATCAACTTCATGACGGTCATGGCGCGGCTGTTGACGCGCCACGGCAACCGCGTCGGCGCGATCTGCTTCGGTGGGCAGGGCCAGTTGGTGATCCCGGCGCACAGCGGCAAAGTGCAAGTCCTGCGCATGCTGAACGACGTGCTGAAGTATCCGAAGGCGCAGCGCACGCCGCTGACCGACCTGTCGGCACTGGTCGAGTCGGCCGGGCGCACCATCCAGCGCCGCTCACTGATCTTCGTCATCTCGGACTTCATCAGCGCGCCGGGCTGGGAGGCGTCGCTGAAGGCGCTGACGGCGCGCCACGAGGTGCTGGCAGTACGCGTGTGGGATCCGCGCGAGGTGGAACTGCCTGACATCGGGCCGATTATAGTCGAGGACGCTGAAACCGGCGAGCAGCTGCATATCAACACATCGGACAAGAAGTTCCGCAAGCGCTTCGCCGAGTCGGCGCGCAAGCGGGAGTACGAACTGAACGCGACGTTGCGCCGCTTGAGCGTGGACACGCTGCCGCTGTCCACTGAGGATGACATGGTGCGGGCCATCCTGGGGTTCGCGGCGATGCGCAAGCAGCGGCGTTGGGGGGCCAAGTAGGGCGGGGGGGAGAGCGTATGTCGTTTTTGTGGCCGGGTATGTTGTGGTTCCTGCTGGTGTTGCCGGTGCTGGTCGCGCTGTACGTCTGGTCGCAGCGGCGGCGCAGCGCGTATGCGATCCGGTACGCCAGCTTGTCGCTGGTGAAAGATGCGCTGGGCAAGGGGCCGGGCATCAAACGGCATATTCCGCCGGCGCTGTTCCTGTTGGCGGTGGCCGCGATGATCGTCGGCCTGGCACGGCCGGAGTCGACGATTATTGTGCCGCGCCAGGAGGGCACGGTCATCCTGGTGATCGATGTGTCGGGCAGTATGCAGGCCGAGGATATGCAGCCGACGCGCATGGAGGCGGCGAAGGAGGCGGCAACGCGCTTTGTGGAGCGCCAGCCGCAGGGCGTGCGCATCGGCGTGGTGTCGTTCACGGACAACGCGGCAATCGTGCAGTCGCCAACGGTGGACAAGGAGCCGGTGCTGTCGGCTATCAACCGCTTGCAGCCACAGCGCGGAACGGCGGTCGGTCGCGGGCTGGCTTCGGCGCTCGACGCGATCTTCCAGACCAATATGGCGCAGGCGATCGAGGCGCCGCAGGGCGGGCGCGGCGGGCCCGGCGCGCCTGTGACGCCGGCGCCTGCGTTGCCGAAGCTGCCGCCGGGCGAGTACGCGCCTGCCATTGTGGTGCTGCTGACGGACGGCGAGAGCAACGTCGGCCCCGATCCGGTTGAGGTTGCGCGGCTGGCCGCTGACCGGCGCGTGCGTGTGTACACGGTCGGCGTCGGCAGCCCGGACGGGGTGCTGCTGCGTATCCAGGGGCGCGCCGTGCGCACGCGGCTGGACGAGTCGACGCTGAAGCAGATGTCGGACCTGACCGATGGAGACTACTACCGCGCTTCGACCGAGACAGACCTGAAGAACATTTACGACCGGCTTGGCACGTCGACGGTTGTGCGCACCGAAAAGACGGAGATCACGTTCTTGTTTACGGCGTCGGCGATTGTTGTTTCTCTCCTCGCCGGAATGCTGTCCCTGCTCTGGTTCAACCGCCTGCCGTAAGGCGCGACAGGATGACAAGATGACAGGGTGACAGGATGACACGGTGGCAAAGTGACAACGTGAACAACAGCGACCGGATGACAGCCGCAAGCGCGTCATCCGGTCGCTGTTTTTCACCCCGCCAACATATCAACTTGTAAACCTATCCTCCCGTCATCATGTCATCTTGTCATCCCGTCACCTTGTCATCCGGTCATGCCCAGCGCGTGCGCGGCGAAGGCCCAGTTGTCCGCGTACTCGCCGATGACGAGCGCGGTCGGTTTGCCGACGCCATGACCGGCCTTGGTATCCACACGGATCAGCACCGGTGCGCTGCAGCCCTGTGCTGCCTGCAGCGCCGCCGCGTACTTGAACGAATGGCCCGGCACCACGCGGTCGTCGTGGTCGGCCGTGGTCACCAGCGTCGGCGGGTGGCAGACGCCCGGCTTCAGGTTGTGCAGCGGCGAGTATGCGTAGATCGCCTTGAACTGCTCCGGGTCGTCGGCGCAGCCGTAGTCGCTGACCCACGCCCACCCGATGGTGAACTTGTGGAAGCGCAGCATGTCCATCACGCCAACGGCGGGCAGCGCCGCGCCGAATAGCTCCGGGCGCTGGTTTAGGCACGCGCCGATCAGCAGGCCGCCGTTCGAGCGGCCGTGGATGGCGAGCTTCGCGGGCGAGGTGATCTTCTGCGCGATCAGGTGCTCGGCGCAGGCGATGAAGTCGTCGAAGACGTGCTGCTTGCCTTCCAGCGTGCCGCCGCGATGCCACTCCTCGCCGTACTCGCCGCCGCCGCGCAGGTTGGCCGAGACGAACACGCCGCCCATCTCCAGCCAGACGAGGCGTGTCACGGCGAACGCCGGCGTGACGGAAATGTCGAAGCCGCCGTAACCGTACAGCAGGGTCGGGTGGCTGCCGTTCGGCGCCAGATCCTTGCGGTGCGTGACGAACATCGGCACGCGCGTGCCGTCGCGGCTGGTGGCGAACAACTGGCGCGTGACATACGCCCCGGCGTCGAACTCGACCGCAGGCGATTCGATCAGCTCGGTGGCCCCGCGCGCGAGGTCGAAGCGAAAGTTGGTCGGCGGCGTTGTGAACGAGTGATAGGCGTAGAACAGGTCGTCGTGTTCGCGCTCGCCGCTGACGGAGAGCAGTGCGCCAATGCCGGGCAGGGCGATCTCTCGCTCCAGTTGCCCGTCGCGCGCATACACGACGAGCCGGTGATGCGCATCGTGCAGATAGGTGCAGACGAAGCGCCCGCCGGCCAGTGTGACGCTTTCCAGGCGGTCGGCGCTCTCCGGCACGATCGTCTGCCAGCGCTCCGGCTCCGGCTGTGCGATGTCGATGCTGACGATGCGGCTGCGCGGCGCGCCGGCGTCGGTGCGGAAGTAGAAACGCGTGCCGTCGTTGCCGATGAACAGGAACGCGGCCGTCAGGTCGGGGATCAGCTCGACCATGCCGCCGTCGCCGTGCAGGTCGCGATAAAAGACGCGGTTGCGTGTGTCGGTACCCTGCCAGACATGCACGACCAGGTAGTGGCCGTCATCACTGACGACCGGACGGAAGCCCCATTCGCGGTGATCCGGGCGCTCGTACACAAGCGCGTCGCTGCTCTGTGGCGTGCCGAGTTGGTGGAAATACAGCTTCTGGTCGTAGTTGGCCTGGGCCAGCGCCTGGCCTGCGGCCGGCGCCGCGTAGCGGGCGTAATAGAAGCCGCTGGCATCGTGCCGCCAGGCCGCGCCGGAGAACTTGCTCCACTCCAGTACGTCAGGCAGGTCGGCGCCGGTGACGACGTTGCGCACGCGCCATGTCAGCCAGTCCGAACCGCTGGCGGCCGTGGCGTAGGCCAGCCATGCGCTGTCCTCGCTGACGGCGAACGTGTTCAGTGCCACGGTGCCGTCGGCGGCCAGCGTGTTCGGGTCGAGTAGCCGGCGCGCTTCGCCCGGCTGCTCCAGCACGTACAGCACGTCCTGGTTCTGCAGGCCGCTGTTGCGAAATTGAAATGTCCGGTTGCCCTTGCGGAACGGCGCCGACATCTTCGGGTAGTCCCACAACTCGGTCATGCGCCGGCGGATGCGCTCGCGGGCCGGGATGCTGGCGAGGTATTCGAACGTCAGCCGGTTCTGCGCCTCGATCCAGGCGGCCGTCTCGGGCGCGTCGGCATCTTCCAGCCAGCGGTACGGATCGGCAACCGTCTGTCCGTGGTAGTCGTCGCTCTGATTCGAGCGGCGGGTCGTCGGATAGATTAGGGGCAAGTCCATGGTCGAGCCTCCCGGAAATGTGCGCCTGCGGGCCATACGGGCGGGCAAACGAAAAAGGGACGACGCGGGTCGTCCCTTGTGGCATGCGTTCGAGGCTAGCTGCCGCTGATGAGCTTGCGGACGCGTTCCTCGCTGCGCAGTGCAGTGACGACCACCAACTCGTCATCCGCTTCGATCACAGTCGATCCGCCCGGCACGATACCCTCGCCCTGGTGGATGACCATCGCGACAATCGCGTCGTCGGGCAGCTGGATCTCTTTGAGCGTGCGGCCCGCGGCCGGCGCGCCCGGGCCTACCGTCAACTCGATCACTTCCGCGCCCACGCCGCGCAGGCTTGAGAGGTGCACGAGCGATTCGCTCGGCAGCTCTTCCTGCATGCGCGTCAGGATCGCGTCCGTGGTGCTGACCGTGGCGTCAACGCCCAGCTTCTTGAAGATTGCCTCGTTTTTCGGGTTGTTGATGCGCGCGATGGTGCGCGGCACCTTGAAACGCGCCTTGGCGATCTGGCACGCGACGAGGTTGATCTCGTCGTCGCCGGTGGCCGCAATCACCACATCGGCGCGCGCGACGCCGGCTTTTTCCAGTGTCAGGATGTCGCAGCCATCGCCGCGCATGGTCACGGAACCGAGTTCTTCGTTGATTACCTTGGCGCGATTGCCTTCCTGTTCCAGCACCAGCACCTCGTGACCCTCGTAAACGAGCGCCTTGGACAGGTAATACCCGACCTTGCCGCCGCCCACAATCACAGCGTACATGCGTTTGCTCCTTAGCCCTTCGGCAGCGTCTGTTCGAGCGCCCGCGCCGCGCTGTACGTCGGGCAGATCGTCTCAATCATCCCGAGCGCGTTGAAGGTGTCGGCGTTGTTCTGGTCGTGCACGCGGGCGATGCTGCGCTTGATGTTGAAGACCACTTTGGCCACCTGCGCCGCCATCAGGTTGGTGTTGTCGCTGTCGGTTGCCGCCACGAACAGGTCGGCGCGGTCCACGCCGGCCTTGCGCATTACGTCTTCGTCAATGCCGGAGCCGAGCACGGGTGTCGCGCCGAAGCTGTCAGGCAGCTTGTTGAATGCGGCCGGGTTGCGGTCGATCAGTGCGACCTGATGGCCCGATGCCAGCGCGAGCGCGGCGAACTGCATGCCGAAGCGGCTGAGTCCGAGGATGACGATTTTCATGCAGCCGGCTCCATGGAGGTATCGTAGGGGTCGCGCACCAGCCAGACGCGGCAGGTGGCGTGATTCAAAATGTAGTTCGACGTTTCGCCCAGGTGAAACTCGCCGAAGCGCGAGCGGTAGGGCAGGGCCATGATGATCAGGTCGGCTTTGAGGTGGTCGGCGGTGTCCACGATCGCCGCGCCGGCCGAGCGGGCCTGCAGCAACTCGGCTTCAATCGGGCAGCCGTTGTGCTGCGCCAGTTCCTCAATACGTTCAAGCAACTGCTCGCCCTGCGAGGTTTCGGAAGGCAAGTCGGTATCCAGCGGCAGCGAGCGCCTGACTTCGACGACGTGCACGGCCGTGACCTTGAGCTTGCTCTTGCGGGCGAATGCAAACGCGACCTGCAGCGCGTCTTCGTCGCCGGGTTTGCCGGTGATCGGCACGAGGATGTGCGAAATGCTTTTCATGGGGATGATCAGGATTCCAAATGGAACGGCACGCTGACAACGATGCGCTTGCGCTGGAACAGCAGCGAAAGCTTGATCAGTTGTGCGGTTTGGTTATGCAGAACCAGGTGGGCGAAGTGCTTCGGCACAATTTCCGGCAGCACCACCACAATGGTGGCATTCGGGTTGTCCTGGCCGACGGACTCGATGTATTTGAGCAGCGGCCCGACGACGGAGCGGAATGGCGAGGCGATGAGCTTCAGCGGCGCGTCGATGTGCGCCGCCTGCCACTCCTTCATCATGCGCTCGCCCTCGGCCGCCTCCGTGAAAACGAACGCGCCGGTCAGGCTGCCGCCAATCGTGCGCGCGAACGACATGGTGCGCGCCGTCGCCTGATCGACGCGCGCCACGGGCACGATGACGATGTTGGTCGTCTCGATCGGCTGCGTATCCTTGAGCATGATTTGTGACTGGAAGGCATCATAGTGACGCTTGATGCCCAGGAAGACGAATACCATCGCCGGGATGAGCAACACGACGACCCATGCGCCCTCGATCAGCTTCGCTTCGACGATGACCAATGTCACGACCGCGGTTGCGGTGGCGCCGGTTCCGTTGACGATCATGCTCCGTCGCCAGCCGGGACCGCGCAGTCTCCACCAGTGACGCACCATGCCGGCCTGCGAGAGCGTGAACGACAGGAAGACGCCGACGGCGTACAGCGGAATCAGGTTGTGCGTGCTGGCGTCGAAGACGATGATGAGCGTAGCCGAGAACAGCGCCAGCACCATGATGCCGGTGCTGAACACGAGCCGTTGGCCGACGCGAATAAACAGGTGCGGCAGGTAGCCGTCGCGCGCAATAATGGCCGACAGGCGCGGAAAGTCGGCGAACGACGTATTGGCGGCCAGCACCAGGATCAGCATCGTCGAAACCTGCACGAACAGGTAGAGCGGACCGTCGCCGAACGCCGTGCGCGCCAGTTGCGACAGCGTCGATTCGTGGTCGGCTTGCGGGATCGTGTGGTAGATGTTCGCCAGCCAGGTGATGCCAAGAAACATTATAGTGAGCATCATCACCATGACTACCAGCGTGCGGGCTGCATTGTTCGATTCAGGGGGGCGAAAGGCTGGAACGCCGTTGGAAATCGCTTCCACACCGGTCAGCGCGGTGCAGCCGGCGGCGAACGCGCGCAGCAGAAGGAAGATTCCAATCTGCATTGTGACTTCGCTTGGAAAGATGTTGTCGGTGGGCGCTGGCTGTGTGAGCCCAAGACCGTAGTAACGGTACAAGCTCACAGCGATCATCGAGAAAATGGATATGATAAACGCATATGTAGGTAGCATAAAGATGCTACTCGACTCGCGCAACCCACGCATGTTGGCTAGCGTGATGAACAGTAAAAAGCCAAGCGCGATCTCGACACGAAAGACTTCTAGGCTTGGAAACGCCGAGGTAATAGCCAGGACACCAGAGGAGATGCTTACGGCCACGGTCAGCACATAGTCAATCAACAGGGCGGCGCCGGCGGTCAACCCAGGCACTGGGCCGAGGTTGTCTTTGGCGACGATGTACGAGCCGCCGCCGTTCGGATAGGCGTGAATCGTCTGGCGATAGGACGCTGCGACCACGATTAGCAAAGCGCCGATCGCCAGCGCAATTGGCACCGAGCTGGAGAGCACGACTGGGCCGGCCAGTAATAGGGCATAGAGGATCTCGTCGGTGGCGTACGCGACCGAGGAGAGGGCGTCCGACGAGAAGACGGCCAGTGCCTTGACCTTGGTCAGTCGCTCGTGCATGGCGCGCGACGTGGCGATCGGCGTGCCGACCAGCCAGTTCAGCACATTGGCCATCGGCACGGCCGCGTACGGGTTGCGCTGGTGGCGGATCACCCGATCAGCCGGGTGCGAGCCGCGCAGCGTGTCGCCGCGTACACGACTGCGCAGCTTATCTCGATCGTTTTCGGGATCTGAACTCATGTATTTCGGCTCAAAAAAAAGACCGCCAGCGAATCCTGTGGTCTGAGGGAGTTGCAGCAAGTTAACTTGGCTTCAATAGCTCAACGTGCCGATGATAACATGGAGGTCAACGGTTGTCAAAGCCTGCCTGTCGCCAGCAATTCTCATTTTGGAGTCGGCCGCCAGTATGCCCCCTCATCCCCTGGCCCCTGCTCCCCCGCGCGCGCGGGGGAGCAGGGGAAAAGCTAACGGGGAGGTGCGCGGCGGCGCAGCCGCCGCGCACCTCCCCTTAGAATCTCGCCCCCCCCCAGCAAAGTGTATGGACCGGAGACATGGTTTACACTCGTTCGGGGACATAGGTTACATGGCCAGTGGTGCTGTGCGTGCGTAGATTGAGGCTGCCCAGCGCATGCTGGCAGAAATACACGTGCCACTCGTCCTCCGCCAGCAGA
>JACRMK010000030.1 GCA_016235055.1 Chloroflexota bacterium
CACAACGCAAAAACAACCACGAGTTCATCAAACTCGCGACGCGTTAGCCCGGTCAGTGTCAGAAAATCTTTAGGGTTCCTTTTGAGCGTCTCGTAACTCAACATGCATAGTAGGATACCTTATTTTGAATAGAGTCTAATGAACGGGGCGCGAAAAGAGCATTAAAACAGCGTGATTAACAGCTACAACCCCGATGTGCTCACCTGTCTGGCCAACCTGAATAACGACGAGGTGTTCACCCCGCCCGGCATCGTCAATCAGATGCTCGATCTGCTGCCGGCCAGTATCTGGCGCAACAAGCACGCGACGTTCCTTGACCCGGCGTGCAAGACCGGCGTCTTCCTGCGTGAGATCGCCAAGCGGTTGATGTCCGGCCTGGAGTCGGAGATTCCGAGCCGGCAGAAGCGGATCAATCATATATTCACCAAGCAACTCTACGGCATTGCGATTACCGATCTGACCGCCTTGCTGTCGCGCCGCAGTGTGTACTGTTCGAAGCTTGCCAATGGTCCGTACTCGGTGTGTGAAGGATTCGATTCGGACGATGGCCATATTCGGTTCAAGCGGGTGGAGCATGCCTGGAAGGACGGGCGCTGCACGTATTGCGGGGCCAGCGAGCAGGAGTACGACCGCGACTCGGCGCTGGAATCACACGCCTACCAATTCATTCACGCCGAGAAGCCCGAGGAGATTTTCAAAATGAAATTCGATGTCATTATCGGTAACCCGCCGTACCAATTGGGCGCAGCAGGCGGTACTCGCGATGTTCCCATTTATAACAAGTTTGTAAATCAGGCAAAGAAACTAAATCCTCGCTTTCTGGCGATGATTATTCCTTCTCGTTGGATGGCCAGTGGACTTGGTCTGTCCGAGTTTCGCCGCTCTATGTTGGAAGATCGACGAATCCGCAAATTGGTGGATTACCCAGTTGCAAGTGACATATTCCCCGGTGTGGAAGTGAAAGGCGGCGTTTGCTGTTTCTTGTGGGATCGCGACACGGAAGGTGATTGTGCGGTCACCACGATACGCGGCGATGATGTGGTCGGGCCGGTGAATCGGAACTTGGGCGACTACGACGTTTTTGTTCGTGATAGCCGCGCCCTCGACATCCTGCGTAAAGTCCGAAGCAAGGGTGAGACGTCTATAATCGAAATCCTGTCTGTGGACAAGGAGTTTGGCTGGACATCAAACTTTGACGGTTTCCATGACAAACGCGGGCCAAACGATGTCGCGCTTCACTATATCCGAAAGGGCAAGCGATACGTTGGCTGGATTAATCGTAAGGACATTGACAAGAGTGCGCACCTCATCGACACTTGGAAAGTAATGATCCCACAGGCGGGATCGGATGGCGGACAACGACTACTGGACCCGGTGCTAGGTCAACCACTCATAGCCGCTTCGCCATCGGCATGCACCCAATCATTCCTGTTTTTCTACATTGGATCTGCTAAAGCCGCCCAAAGCGTCAATAGCTATTTGCACACACGTTTCTTCTGATTTCTTGTCTCGCTGCGCAAGATTACCCAGCACGCTACCCGCTCGACGTACACGTGGGTTCCTCAGCAATCATGGGATCGCACCTGGACTGATGAAGTGCTCTACAAGAAATATGGCCTAACCAAAAGCGAAATCTCATATATTGAGTTCGCGATTCGCCCGATGGGAAAAGGCGACGATGAGTAACGCCTTCTTCCCGCCGCGCCCGGCAGCGTCGCCGCAGGTTTACGCTTACGAAGACACGAACCCGCAGTATAGGGGATTGCTCAAGGTCGGCTACACCACCAAGAGCGTGCAAGAGCGCGTGGCGGCGCAGTACCCGACCGTGCGCCCCGGCGAGCCGCCGTACCGCATCGTGCTGGAAGAATCGGCCATGCGCAACGATGGCACGGTCTTTACCGACCATGAGTTGCATCGCCTGCTGCGCGAGCGGGGAATCGTCAACCCCGATGGCGAGTGGTTCGCGTGTCACGCGCAGGAGGTGCGCGCCGCGGTGCTCACTCTCCAGCGCGGCGAGTTGAGCGACGGGAGCCGCGACCAGGACTTCGCGATGCGCCCCGAGCAGCGCGACGCGGTAAAACAGACCGCCGACTACTTCACCGAATTCCGCAAAGACAAAGACAACAAAGGCAAGACGCCGCACTTCCTTTGGAACGCCAAGATGCGCTTCGGCAAGACGTTCGCGTCCTACCAGTTGGCCAAGAAAATGGGTTGGAAGAAGGTGCTGGTGCTGACCTTCAAGCCGGCCGTGCAAAGCGCGTGGGAGAGCGACCTGCTGAGCCATGTGGACTTCAAGGGCTGGCAGTTCATCAAGCCGGGCGGCCTAAAGTATGAAGACGCGGACATGCGCAAGCCGTTTGTCTGTTTTGGCTCATTTCAGGACTATCTCGGCCGCAATCCCGCCACGGGCGGCATCAAGACGAAGAACGAATGGGTGCACGCCACGCATTGGGACTGCGTGATCCTGGACGAATACCACTACGGCGCGTGGCGCGATAAAGCCAAAGACCTGTTCGATGCGGAAGATGAAGCCGAAATCAAGTACGCCAAAGGTCAGGGCGCGGAGTTTTTGAAAGAGACGACCGATGAGATCGAAGACTTTCTGCCCATCAGCGCCGACGCCTATCTCTATCTGTCGGGCACGCCGTTCCGCGCCATCGCCTCGGGCGAGTTCATCGAAGAGCAGATCTTCAACTGGACGTATTCGGATGAGCAGCGCGCGAAAACTGCCTGGAAAGGCGCGGACAATCCGTATGCCATGCTCCCGCGCATGGTTCTGCTCACCTACCAACTGCCCGATTCCATTCGCGAGATCGCCCAGCAGGGCGAATTCAACGAGTTCGATCTGAACGTCTTCTTCGCCGCCGACGGTAAGGGCAAGTCGGCGCGCTTCAAATATGAAGACGAAGTACAAAAATGGCTGGACTTGATTCGCGGCGCGTTCATGGAAACGACGGTGGACAACCTCAAACAAGGGGCGCAAGCCGCCCCTGCCGTTCTCGCATGCGCCCCTGCTCAGGGTGCTGTCGCACACGTTCTGGTTCTTGCCAAGCGTGGCCGCCTGCCACGCAATGAAAAACCTGCTCGACCAACGGCAAAACAAGTTCTATCACGACTACAAGGTAATCGTCGCGGCGGGCGCGGAGGCCGGCATCGGAGTGGATGCACTGGGGCCGGTGCAGAACGCGATGAGCGACCCGCTCGCGAGCAAGACGATTACGCTATCCTGCGGCAAGCTGACCACCGGCGTCACGGTCAAACCGTGGACGGGCATCTTCATGCTCCGCAACTCGTCCAGTCCCGAGACCTACTTTCAGGCGGCGTTCCGCGTCCAGTTGCCCTGGACAGTCAAGAACCCCGATGGCGCGCATCCCAACGCGGAAGAGATCATCAAACGCGAGTGCTATGTCTTTGACTTCGCGCCCGACCGCGCCCTGCGCCAGATCGCCGAATATGCCAGCCGCCTCAATGTGGACGAAAAGACCAGTCCCGAAGCCAAAGTCGCCGAGTTCATCAATTTCCTGCCAGTGCTGGCGTACGACGGCAGTTCGATGAAGCAGGTTGACGCGGCAGGCGTGCTGGACATCGCCATGAGCGGCACCACCGCGACGCTGCTGGCGCGGCGCTGGGAGAGCGCCCTGCTGGTCAACGTGGATAACGAAACGCTCCGGCGCTTGATGGCCAGCGAGGCCGCGATGAACGCCCTAATGAGCATCGAGGCGTTCCGCTCGCTCAATCAGGATATCGAAGCGATCATCAACAAATCCGAAGCGGTGAAGAAAGCGCGCAAAGAGGCGAACGACAAGGCGCTGTCCGAAAAGGAAAAGCGCGAGCTCAGCGAGGCCGAGAAGGAATACAAGAGCAAGCGCAAGATGATACAAGACAAGCTCATTAAATTCGCCACCCGCATACCCATCTTCATGTACCTGACCGACTACCGCGAGCACACCCTGCGCGACGTGGTCACCAAGCTTGAACCTCGGCTTTTCAAGCGCGTCACCGGATTGACGGTCAAGGATTTTGAATTGCTCGTCAGCCTCAACGTATTCAACAGCGCCCTGATGAACGACGCCGTGTATAAGTTCAAACGGTACGAAGACGCCAGCCTGGAATACACTGGCATCAACAAGCACAGCGATGATGAAGCGGTCGGCCTGTACGATACGGTACTCAGCCGTAAGGATTACGCGGCGACGTTCGTCAACGAGGAAGCCGAGACATACGAGACGAGCGGCTAGCTGGGGCTGTCATTTCGACGGCACACAGTGCCGGAGAAATCTTGCCAGCACGGCAGGGGAAAGATTTCTCAGCGGCTCCGCCGCTTCGAAATGACAGTGGGAGGACGCCGCATCTGTCATTTCGACGGCGCGCAGCGACGGACAAATCTCGACGGCGCGGAGGGAAGATTTCTCAGCGGCTCCGCCGCTTCGAAATGACAGTGGGGGGACGCCGCTTCGAAATGGCAGGGGGCAGCGCGACCTCAAAGTGACAATGGGTGTAGCCGCTCAGCGCAGAATGCCCGGCAGGTACAGCCGGCGCGTGAGCGTGGTTGGCAGCAGCGCAAAGGTCGCATCGCTCTGGTCGAACACCGCCGGGGTCGTGAGGCTCGTGACGCGGATGGCGTAGCCCGCCCCCGTCGCCACGGCGGCGCCCGGCAGCCAGTCGAGGCGGCCGCTGCTTGGCGCAGCGCTGGCCAGCGTGGCGCTGAACACGCCGTTGCGGTAGAGCGCAATGCTCACGTCGTTGCCGAAGTTGTCGGTCCAGGTGATCGGGTGCGAAACCTGCACGTCCCACTGCTCGCTGCCGTTGGGGCTGCCCACGGTCAGCGCGAGCGACGCGCCGACGTTGAAGTCGGTCTCATACGCCTGGCCGTTATACTGCACCTGAAAACGCCAGGTGCCGGGCACGGCGTTGGCCGGAATATCGAACGACCAGTAGCGGCCGGCGGCCGGCGCGAACGTCGTGTTGTTGTCGCTGTAGCTCCACGACTGGAAGATGCCGCCGTTGGGGTCGGCGATGGTAAACAGCGTCGGCAGCGCGCCCTGATAGTCGCGGTAATAGACCTGAAATGCCACATGCGCCGGCAGGGCAAAGCTGTCCTGGATGTTGGTCACCGTGGGCAGGCAGCTTTCGGACTGCGGCAGGGCGGTGCTGGTGGCGAGCTTGTTGATCGCGGAATCGTAATATGGCCGCTGGCTCAGCCAGTGGGAGGCGGCCGGGTTCGCCGATCCGGTGTATGGATCGGTCCACAGCGTGGACGCGCCCAGCGCCGTGCGGACCTCGAAATGCAGATGCGGTCCGGACGAGTTGCCGGAACTGCCGACGGCGCCGATAACCTCGCCCAGCGTGACCGTTTGCCCCACACCTTTGGCGGTCAGCGAGTTGTAGCGCATGTGGCCGTAGATCGTGATCCACCCGTCGGCATGCTGCAGCACGATGTAGTTGCCGAGCGTGTTATCGGTGCTGGTGAGACAGTGATCGTCGACCACGGTTTGGCTCTGCCGGTCGAGAATGACACCGTCGGCGGCGGCCACGATCTGCACATCGCCGGCCTGAAACTTGTTCCAACTGTACGGCCAGAGCGCAATGTCGGTGCCGCGATGGCTGTCATAGGTGCGCGTGCCGCTGTTGTAGTCCAGCCAGGCGCTGCCCGCAGCGTTGTGATCGGAGAAGGCCGAGACATAGAAGCCGGCGTAGTCGGTGATGCCCGGCCTGAGCCGCACCGGCCAGCCATACAGCACCGCTTGCGCGGAAGCGGCCGCCGGCAGCACCCCGCGCGCGCGCAACTGCCGGATGTTGCGCTGGATAGAGTCCTGCAGCGCCTGCTCAGCCGCCGGGTCGATCGCATCGTGAGGCGGCTCGGCATTCTCGCCGCCCTCCGGCTCAACCGGCGGCGGCAGGCGCGGACCGACCGCCGCGCTGCGGCCCGACGCGCCCAATAGCGCAAGCGCGCAGAGCAGCGTCACGGCAAGCGCGCGTAGGCGTCCCAACATGACGCCACCATAGCGCATCCGGCGCGCCATGTCAATGCGACTTTTGTACGGGCGATGGCAACTAGTTGCTAGTCGCTAGCGGCGTGCCGCATGCGCGCGACGCGCGTGCCGAGGAAACCCGGCACGGCGACCGTGAGCGCCGACACGGCCATCAGTACTGGAATGCCGAGCGCCGGCAGCGCCACCCCAGCGATCACCGCGCCGAGCGGCCCGCCGCCCTGCATTAGCATGCGCAGCAGCGCGAAGGTGCGGCCGCGCAGTTCGGCGGGGATGATGCGCATGCGCAGCGTCTGCGCCCAGATCGTCAGCGGCGCGCTGCACGCGCCGATCAACAGCAGGCAGAACCAGGTCCACCACGGGTTGATGGCCGCCAGCAGCAGGGCGATCGCGCCGCCGGTCAGCATCTGCGCCAGGCAGATCAGCAAGCCGAGCGGGAGCGGGAACGCCCGCGCCCCGACGAGCGCCGAGCTTGCCATCTCCCCGACCGCCATCGCGCCGAGCAAGAGGCCGTACAGTTCCGGGCCGCCGCCCAGATCGCGCGAGGCGTAGACCGGCAGCAGCACGCCCAGGATGCCAGATCCGAGGTTGACTGCCATGAACATCAGCGTCGTGGTCAGCAGCACGGCGTTGCCGCGCAGCAACCGGAAGGCGTCCGCCAGGCCGTAGCGCGCGCCGCCGGGCTGATTCGGCGCGGCCAGCGGCGCGGGATGCACGCCGGCCAGCAGCAGCGCAAACACGAAGAAGGAGAGCGAATCGAGGCAGATGGCGTTCGGCCCGCCGATCTGGCCGATCAGCCAGCCGGCCAGCGGCGGCCCGGCGATGCCGCCGAGCGTGAATGAGAGCAGCTCCAGCGCGTTGGCGGTCGGCAGTTGCTCGCTGGAGACCAGGCGCGGCACGAGCGTGGGGCCGCCAGCGAGCGGCACCATCAGCAGGAACCCGTGCACCGTCGCTGCCACGTAAATGTGCCAGAGCGAGAGCAGGCCAAAGGCGTTGAGCAGCGGGATGGCGAGCATGACCACACCGCGCAGGACGCTGTCCCACACGAGCACGCGGCGCGCGCCGAAGCGGTCGAGCAGCCAGCCGGCCAGCAGGCCGCCGACCACGACCGGGCCGGTATAGAGCAGGTTCAGCAGGGCGAGCGCCTCGGGCGCGCCGGTCGTCTGGTACACATACCAGGTCAGCGCGACGCGGCTGATGCCGTCGCCTAGGATGGAGATCGAGATGCCGACCCAGAAGTTGCGGAACGATCCGTTGCGGAATACCGCCCGATAGCCGTTCGACTGCGTTTGCGACATCGCATGCTCCCTCATGACATGCATAATACAGTTTCGTTTTGCCAATGTTGCCTTGTTACTGGCGCGAGCGAAATACTTGCCCCCTCATCCCCTGGCCCCTCTCCCCCGCTGTGCGGGAGAGAAGGGGAAACTACTATTGGGGATTGGCGCGGCGGCTTTGCCGCCGCGCCAATCCCCTTTAACTGTCTCCCCCTCCCAGCGAAGCTGGGAGGGGGCCGGGGGGTGGGCGAAGATCAATGCGATGCCGCCTACTCTTGCGACACCCGTTTTGGGGACATACTCATATTGAATCTGTATAATTCGTACACGCATGATACCCGCTCAAATATGACAGCAGTATGTCATATTGCAGCGCGGATGCAAATTCCTGGGCAATATGTGTCCACCCGTAACATCGAAAACCGAGCTTGTCCGCGACGTCCGGTCGCCACCCTTCGCGAGGAACCATGAACCGCTTTGAGCGTATTCTCGGCATACTGCTCGCTCTGCGCAGCACCGATTCCGTCTCCGCCGACGTGCTCGCGGCGCGCTTCGAGGTGTCGCGCCGCACCATCTACCGCGACATGGATGCGCTGAGTGCGCTCGGCGTGCCGGTCTTTGCGGAGAAGGGCACTGGCGGCGGCTTCGGGCTGCTGGAGGGCTACTTCCTGCCGCCGCTCATGTTCACGCGCGACGAGGCGTCCACGCTCATCCTGGGGTTGACGCTGCTCGGCAGCCTCGCATCGCCGCCGTTCGCCGGCGGCATCGACAGCGCGGAGCGCAAACTGCTGGCCGCCGTGCCGGCGCGTCTGCGAGCCGTGCTGGCCGAAACGCGCCGCATCGTCGGCTTCGAGTCGATGCCCGGCGACCTCATGCATCCCGAGCCGGCCGGCCCTGGCGACGAGACGGGCAGCCGCGAGGCCGCTGACATCTTCCTGCGCGCGATACTGGACGGGCAGTCGGTCGCGTTTGCCTACCACTCGCCCTATCGAGACGACGGCGAGGATGTGAGCGCGCTGCCGGTCGGACTGTTCTGGGATCGCGATCGCTGGTATCTGGTCGGCGCGCCCACGCGCCCGCGCGGCGGCTGGCGCTTGTGGCGGGCCGATCGGGTGCGGGCGATGCGCCTGCGCGCCGCAAGCGCGCCACGCCCCGCGTTTGATGTTCACGCTCTGCTGCAACGACAGTGGCTGCGACCGGCAATGGCGCAATGGGCGAAGGAGTCGCCGGTGCAAATCCGGCTGACGGTTGCGCAAGCGGCCCAACTGCAAAGCGACTGGTATTTCCGGCACGCCCGCTTTGACGCGCAGGCCGACGGCGCATGGCATATGACCTACGGAGAGGACGACCGCGCGAAGGCGCTGGCGCTGGTGCGCTGGCTCGGGCCTGGCGCGGAACTGCTGTCACCGGCCGAGTGGCGGCCGCAGGCGCGCGAGGAACTGCGGGCGATGCTGGCGCAGTACGAGTAAGCGGCTCAGTCGCCGGCGCTGTCGCCAGCGTGCGCGCGGCGACGGCGGCGCAGTTCGATCAGTGTGTTGACGAGCCGGTGGATCAGCGGGTTGTAGACCACGTCGTACACGCCCGCATAGCGCACCAATCGCCCGCCGAAGCCTTCCTTAAAACGCAGCAGGCCGACCGGCAGCTTGGTCGCGCGCACGCCGGCAGCGGGCGGCGTCGCCGCTTCCGAGTCGAGATCGGCCGGCAGATCCGGCACGCCCCACAGGTCGTACGTCGCGCAGCCGCGCTCCTTCGCCCAGAGCATCGCGCGCCACTGCAAGAGGTGGTTCGGCATCCGGTTGCGTTCCTCGTCGGAGGACGCGCCGTAGAGGTAGATCGCCAGCGGCCCCGCGACGAAGACCATGATCGCCGCCAGCGGCTTCGCTTCGAACTCGGCGACGAACAGTGCGACCGCGCCGTCGGCCGCGAACAGATCGTACGCCGCGCGGTAGTACGCCTCGCTGCGGATCGGGAAGCCATCGCGCTGCGCCGTGATCTCGGACAGGCGCTGGAACAGCGGCAGGTCGTCCGCACCGCCGATGCGCACATTGATCTGCTTGCGCTCGGCCAGCCGGATGTTGTAGCGCCACTTCGAGTGCATCTGCGCGAGGATCGCGTCGGGCGCGGGGCGCAGGTCGATCAGGACGCTCGCGGGCGCCTGCACAATGGTGGTGTCGGGCTGCGGGTGCAGCTCCGGCCGCGCGGGAACCTGCGCCGCTTCCCACTCCGGCTCGATGCGGATGAAGTGCGCACAGTGCGTCCGCGCCAGCGTCTTCAGCGCGGCAAACAGCGCATCCCACAGCGCCGCGGGCGCATCCGGCGCGATGATCGGCCCCTTGGGCAGGTAACCCATCGCGCCGAGGCCACCCGGCAGGCGGCGAAACAGCACCTGCGCGCCGGCGACGAACTGGTCGCCATCCAGCACGGCGACACGGTCCGGCACCCAATCGTACTTCGCCTTCAGTTCGCCCCACGCCCACATCTGCAGCAGGTGGCCATGCGGGTGAGTGCCGGCGAACGCGTCCCATGCGCGCGCGTCCGTGATGATTCGATCTGTGAGCGTCATGCGCACACGAGTATAATGGTTCAAATCGCAAAGCCCAAACACCATACATCAAATCCCAAACACCAAGTCCCAAACACCAAGTCCCAAATCCCAAATACCAAATCCCAACGACCGACTGTTCACCGTTCACTGTTCACTGATGTTTGACTACTGACTACTGACTACTGACGACTGGATACTGACGACTGGTTACTGATATGTTTGATATCATCGCCTTCGACGCCGACGACACGCTCTGGCACACCGAGATCATGTTCATCGAGACGCAGGCGCAGTTCCGGCAGATGCTGGCGCCGTGGGCCGACGTCGATACGGTGGATCACACGCTGTACCAAATGGAACTGCGCGGCTTTGCCGATTTTGGCTACGGCATCAAGGGCTTTGCGCTGGCGATGGTCGAGACCGCTATCGCGTTGAGTGGCGGGCAGATCGCCGCGCAAGAGATCCAGCGCATCATCGACTTCGCGCGCGACATGCGCCGCTGGCCGGTCGAACTGCTCGACGGCGTGCAGCACGTGGTGGCGCGACTGGCGCAGTCGCACCAACTAATGATCATCACCAAAGGCGAGTTGATTGACCAGGAGAGCAAGATCGCGCGTTCTGGACTGGCCGATTATTTCTCACGCGTTGAGATCGTCAGCGACAAGACGCCGGAGGCGTACTCTGCACTGCTGGCCCGCCACGGCATCGATATCGGGCGCTTCCTGATGATCGGCAACTCGCTGCGCTCTGATATCCTGCCGGTGCTGGCGATTGGCGGCGAAGCGGTCTACGTTCCCTACCGCACCACCTGGGCACACGAGCGCGTCGCCGACGAGAACAACCCCGGCGGCTACCACGAGGTCGAGCACATCGCGCAACTGCCGGCGCTGATCGAGGAGCTGTCGCGCGATCAGACGATGCGCCGGCGCGGGCTGCACCCCAGACGGTGAGCTTCTGCGCGCTTACGCCCCTGGCGCGATAATGAGCGGCAGGTCGGCCACGCTGTTGGCGATATGCGTCTGGGGCGACTTCGCGAGCTTGTCGCGCGAGTGCGCGCCGCTCAGCACCGCCACGTTCAGCGCGACGCCGGCGTTGCGGCCCGATTCCATATCCAGCACCGTGTCGCCGACGTTCGCCACCGCCTGCGCGGTCAGCACGGCGCACTGCTCCATCGCGCGAAAGATCATGTACGGCGCGGGGCGGCCCTGGCGCACCTCGTCGCCCGACACCGTCGCGTCAAGCACGCCGGTATCCCAGTGCAGGGCTTCGAGTATCAGTTGGACAATGTCACGGTCAAAGCCGGAGGTCAGCGCACATTTAATGGCGCGCGCGTGCAGCCACGCGAACGTCTCGGCCGCGCCGGCGATCGCCTGCACGCCTTCGCCGCCGAACGTGTGGCGCAGGTGGTCCTTGAAGTCGCCGTAAATCTGCGTCATGCGCGCCGCGTTCTGCGCGTCGTCCGCGCCGTAATGCCGCCGCACAAAATATCCGACTGCCTCGCGCTTTGACGCGCCGCGCCACTGCACGATCTCATCGGGCGTCATCGCGATGCCATGCCGTCGCACTACTTCTTCGAACGCGCGCGGCACCTGCCCGTTGTCCACCATCGTCGTGCCGCCGATATCGAAAACGACCAACTGGATATTTGTCATTGTGGCTCCATGCTGCCGGGCGCGACGCGTCTTAACGTGCCGGCGCGGAATGCGTTTGATGTCGCTACTGCACAGAGTATGCCAAAATCGTTCGGACTATGCAAGGCTTGTGAGCACGCGGGTATAGCGATATGCTGGCGGAGCGCCCCAATCTGTCATGCCGGCATGGTGTTAGCCGGCATCCAGATCCGCATGTAGCAGGCGTGCAGGCCATGGGCGTATTACATGGATTCCGGCTTGCGCCGGAATGACGACATGGTCGACGCATGACCGGTACAGCACGACGCTCTGGCATTTTTCAGGCATACCCGATTGCATGCGGCCTACTGGCTGCGGGTAAACCCGGTCACCAACATGCCGGCTGATGGAATTTTGCAAAAACGGCGCACCGCGACTACAATAGCAATTGCTTGACGGCAAGGGTTCCGCCGCTCGGCGGCTCGACCGCTGAGAGGAACTTCCCGACTCCCACATACACGGTTGCCGCACGAAACAGCAAGTGCGGGCGCTCCGTAAGGAGCGACGACAACTGCAACAGCAAACAGGACCCCGCCCGCAAGGGTGAGGGCTGAAAGAGGTGGGGCAAGAGCCCACCAGCGTTGCCGGCAACGGCAGCGGCTAGGCGAATGTCCAGCCGGGAGCAAGGCGGGTGGGTCAGGTCCGGGCCGCGAGGCGCGGATTTGATCCCGTCGCAGTACCGACGCCAGGCGAGGTCACACTTCGCGGCGTAGTCGGGACCGGCGTGCAGGCGCAGACGCAAGTCTTACCGGCGCGCATGAGACAGATGGCGGAGTGAACAGAATCGGGAGTACACCTGCCGCTCAAGCAACAACCGCATAGGGGAGTAGCTCAACTGGCAGAGCATCCGTCTCCAAAATGGAAGGTTGAAGGTTCAAGTCCTTTCTCCCCTGCCAACCGAATGCCCGCGAAGCAATTCACGGGCATTTCGATTGTCTGCGATTGTGTCACTTGCCCGATCGGCGACCGGCTGGTGAGACGCGGCGCGCGTGTGTGCCGCAATCACTCGCTTGATCGCGGCTTTACATAGCGATGCGTCACTGCCCGACACCGGTTGGGGATTTAGCGTCTCTTTGATACAATGAACAGCACAACGGGTATCCGATGAGCACATCAAAGTCGATGGGTTCTTCAAGCGATTGGCAGCAACGCGGGCGGCAGGCGCTGGCGCGCGGCGATCAGGCCGGCGCGCGGTCGGCGTTCGCCCGCGCGGTGGACGCCGATCCAAACGACGTGGACGCGCTGCTGATGCTGGCATCGCAGAGCGACGACGCGCGCGAGTCGCTGCGGCACGTCTCGCAGGCGCTGACGCTGGAACCGCGCAACGACGCCGCGCGCGCCGCGCTGCGCCGTTATCGCGCGCAGGCCGCGCGGGACGCCGGGCGCCGAACGGCGCCGCCAGCATACATCATCCAGTTCAGCATCGCCTTGTGCCTGTGCATGGCGGCCATTAGCGCCGGCGCCGCACTGTTCCTCTGGCAGTCGGCAGCGCCCGCCGCGGCCCCGGCGCCCGCCGCCACCGAAACACCCGCGCCAACTCGCGCGCCCACCGCCACGGCACGGCCCTCGCCGCCGCCCCAGCCCTCCGCCACCGTAAACTACGCGGACCGCGCCGCTGCGCTGCTCAAGGAGCTTGACACCGCTTGGGCGCAGGAAGATTGGCAGCGAGCGGCGCAACTAGCGGCGCAGGCGCGCGTCTTCCAGCCCGCCGATGCAACCTTGAAACAGAAAGTGGTGTCCGCGTATTTCAACTACGCAGTCAGCCTGCTGGATAGCGGCGATACCACCCGGGCGCTGTGGGCCTTTGACCAGGCGTTGGAGATACAGCCGAACGAGCCGCAGGTCGTCGGCGAGCGCACGGTGCTTGTCAACTACATCGCCGGCATCGAGCAGTACAACCTGCGCAACTGGGCCGGCGCGGCGCAGTGGCTGGCCAGGGTGTATGCGTCGGACGCCGGCTATCTGGATACGCGCGAACTGCTGTACCGCGCGTACTTCAATCAGGGTGCGGCGCTGAAGGCCAGGAATGACCTGAACGGCGCGCTCAAAGCGTTCCAGTCTGCGGTCGACATGGACAACGAGGCGATCGAAGCGCGCGGCGAGGCCGCCCAGTTGCGCGCCCTGCTGACCCCGCCGACGCCGACGCTGGCGCCGAACGGGCCGAAGCGGATCGACGTCAACCTGAAAATTCAACGCATGCTGGTCTATCAGGGCCAGACGGTCGTGTACAACTGGGTCATCTCGACCGGCGAGCCGGGCCGCCCGACCATCCCGGGCAACTTCAAGATCCTCGACAAGATTCCCATGGCGTATTCAAATATCTGGAAACTCTCGATGCCGTACTGGATGGGCATCTACTGGGCCGGCACGGTCGAAAATGGGATTCATGCGCTGCCGATCCTGCGCAGCGGCAACATCCTGTGGGCGGGCTTTCTGGGGCGGCGCGTCTCGTTCGGCTGCGTGATCCTTGATACGGCCAACTCAAAGACGCTGTTCAACTGGGCCGACATCGGCACGCCGGTGACGATCCACAACTAGCATCTACCCGTTATGAATTCACCGACCACCACGCCCGCCGATTTGGCCCAGGCGCTGCAAACGCTGCGCTTCATCGACGAAGAGCGCCGCAAAGAAAAGCTCGTCATGGCCGATCTGCAAAAGCGGCTCGACGAGCAGAAAGAGCTGATCGTCGGGCTGGGCCGCCGCATCGAATCGCTCGAAACGCGCGTGACCACCGCGCACAACGCGGCCGCGCGCGTGGACGGCTTCGAGTCCAACCTCCAGCAGTTGCGCGCGGCGCAGGGCCGGCAGATCGAGCAGGTTGAGACACGCCTCAACACCATGCAGGCCAGCCTGTACCGGTTCGACCAGATCGAGGCCAACCTGGCGCAGACGCGCGCCGAGGCGAACGCGCTGGTCGACAAGTTCGACCACCAACTGCATGAGGCGCTCGACCAGTCGGCGCAGGCGCGCGCCATCGAGCGCGAGCGCGACACGCGCGCGCTCCACGAAATCCGCGTGCAGCTGGACTCGCTGCCCGACATCGCGCGCCGACTGGACACGCTCGCCCTCGAAGACCGCCGGCTGAATGACCTGTTCCCGCCGCTGCGAATCGATATCGAGAAACTGTCCGCCGCGCTCGTGGAAGTCAAGCCGCGCATGCAGTTCCTCGAGGAATGGGGCGAGCGGCTGACCGCCCAGATCGGCGATCTCAAGCAGATCGAGGCGCGCATCAAGGCGGAGCACGCGACCATGCTGGAAACGCTGCGGCGCAACGAGGAAAACCTGCGCCAGCAGCTCGTGCAGTTCTCCGGCGAACTGGCGGAGTACCGCCGGCAGGTGGATGGCACGCTGGGCGGCCTGCCGCCGCTGGCCGAGCTGTACGAGCAGGCGCGGCGGGTGCTGGCGCACTTCGAGGGGCTCGACGAGGAGCTGCGCGCCGACCAGGAGCGCGTCGCGCACCTGATCGAGATCAACGAGCAGCGCATGAAGGAAGCGCTCGCCGAATACCGCTCCGACTACGAGAAGAACTGGGAACAGCACCTCGTGAGCTTCGACCTCTACCGCACGCAGCAGCGCGACTTGAGCGACGCGGTTGGCGCGCGGCTCGACGCGCTCGAGGCCGAAGACGCCGAGCACGCCGAGCGCTGGCACGCGCTGCGCGAGGCGTGGGGCGAGCAGGCCAAGCGCCAGTTGCTCGAGCTCGAGCGCACGCGCGACGAGCTGGAAGCCGGCGCCGGCGGGCGCAAGCGCCGCCGGAACGCCGCCCTCTAGGCGCGCCCCACGCCATGCGCGTTATCGGCACCGCCGGCCACGTCGACCACGGCAAATCGACGCTCGTCAAGGCGCTCACCGGCATCGACCCCGACCGGCTGAAGGAAGAAAAAGAGCGCGCGATGACGATCGACCTCGGCTTTGCGTGGTTCACGCTGCCGAGCGGCGAAAGCGTCAGCGTCGTGGATGTGCCGGGCCACGAGCACTTCATCAAGAACATGCTGGCGGGCGTTGGCGGCATCGACGCGGCTATGCTCGTGATCGCAGCCGACGAGGGCATCATGCCGCAGACGCGCGAGCACATTGCGATCCTCGACCTCCTGCACGTCAACGCCGCCGTCGTCGCGCTCACCAAGAGCGATCTGATCGACGACCCCGAATGGTTCGCCCTGATCGGCGCGGACATCCGCCGCGAACTGTCCGGCACGTCGCTGGCCGGCGCGCACATCGTGCCGGTCTCCGCGCGCACCCGCCAGGGACTCGACGCGCTCAAGCGCGAGCTCGACGAGCTGCTGGCGCAGACGGCCGCGCGCGCCGACTGGGGCAAGCCGCGCCTGCCGGTCGATCGCGTCTTCACCATCGCCGGGTTTGGCACGGTTGTGACCGGCACGCTGGCCGACGGATCGTTCAGCGCCGGGCAGGAGGTTGAGATCCAGCCGACCGGCTTGAAGGCGCGCATTCGCGGCCTGCAGTCGCACAAAGAGAAAGTGGAGTTCGCCTCGCCCGGCCGCCGGCTGGCGATCAACCTGACCGGCGTCAGCCCGGACGAAGTGAAGCGCGGCGACGTGGTCGCCGGTCCCGGCGTGCTGTCGCCCACGCAGATGATCGATGTGCGGCTGCGCTGGCTGCCGGCGGCGAGCGGGCCGCTGACCCACGATGCCGAGTTGGAGTTTTTCAGCGGCGCGTTCCAGACGCTGACCCGTGTGCGGCTGCTCGGCGACGAGGAACTGCCGGCCGGCAAGGAAGGCTGGGCGCAACTGGTGCTGGCCGATCCGGCCGCGCTCGCCACGCACGACTGCTTCATCGTGCGCCAGCCATCGCCGAGCCTGACCGTGGGCGGCGGCGTCATCGTGGACGCGCACCCGGCGGAGCGGCACCGCCGCTTCAAGCCGGAGGTGGTCGAGCGACTGGCGCGGCTGGCGCACGGCACGCCGGAAGAGATCGTGCTGGAGACGCTGAGCCGCAGCGAGCCGGTCGCCGCAGAGGACGCGCTCAAGCAGTCGAGCCTGCCGCGCGCCGAAGCCGAGGCCGCCCTGCACACCCTGCGGGAAGCCGGCACGGTCATCGCGCTCGACGAGCAGACGCTGATGACGCTGGCGGGCTGGCGGCGCGTGCTCGAAACGCTGCGCAGCGCGCTGGCTGCGTACCACCGGCAGGTCCCGCTGCGCGGCGGCATACCGCGCGAGGAACTGCGCAGCCGTATGCGCCTGCCGGCGCGCGTCTTCGATCTGGCCGCGGCGCGCGCCGCCCGCGAGGGCGTCATCGCCGAGTCGCCGACGAGCGTGCGGCTGGCATCGCATGCGGTGACGTACACGTCGGTGCAGGAGGCCAAAGTCAAGCAGGTCATGGCCGCGCTGGTGCGAGAGCGCTTCGCGCCGCCGTCGTACGACGAATGCGCTGCCATGGCCGGCGCCGATCTGCTGGCCGCCTTGATCGAGCAGGAGCGCATCGTGCGGGTCAATGAAAGCGTCGTCTTTGATGCGGGCGCGTACCGCGAAATGGTCGAGCGCATTCGCGCGCACCTGCACGCACACGGCGCGATCACGGTCGCGCAGGTGCGCGACATGTTCAACGCCAGCCGCAAGTACGCACTGGGGATGATGGAACACCTCGACGATATCAAGCTGACGCGCCGCGTCGGTGACGAGCGCGTGCTGCGCGGATAAGCGATGCCCAGAGTTACCGTGCAGGCACAGATCGAGCGGCGCGTGCTGGCCGACGCCGAAAAACTGGTGGAGGCCGGGCACTTTGCCGGCCTCGACGAGGCGTTGGAAGCCGCCCTGCGCGCGCTGGTGCTAAAATACGAGCAGGGGCCGCCGGCGCTCGAAGCACGCCAGTTACAGGCGCTGCTGTCCGAACTCGACGGGCCGGAGCGCGAGCAGTTCGCGCGCTTCATCGAGGCGTACACGCCGGTGGCGGGACACCCGCCGGGCGACGGCGACACGCTCAACCTGATCGCGCTCTTCCGCACGTTCGGCGCGCGGCGCATGGTCGAGGTGCTGCACGAGGCGCAAGGCTCGCAGATTCCGCTGTCGCCAATGTACCTTGAAACGCTGCTGGAGCGCCGCGAGCGCACCGAAGCCAAGCACGACGAAGGACGCCTGCCGCGCGCGCGAATCGATCTGAGCGATCCGGTCATGGCGACCGTTTCCAAGCTGCACGAGCGCGAGATCGGCGTGGTCACCGAAAGCGTGGCCGCCCATTTGCGCGTCCTGGTGCAGGAATATCGCGACGCGGAGCAGTGGCAGGAAGCGTTCAAAATCGCCGCCAGCATGAACAAGCGCAGCCTCGCCTACGTCGTTGGCGTGCTGAAGGGGCGCGGCACCCCCAAACCGGAAAAGAAGGGCAAGGTCACGCGTGGGCTTTCGAAAAGCGAGCGAGATCGCGAAACAAAGCGGTCGCGCAACAAAGACTACGACGACTACTGGGACGCCAAGCTCAAAGCGCGAGGCGGCGGCAAGCCGGGCGGCTAAGCCGGGCACGATCGCGTGCCCGGACTGCGCCGGCCGCGAGCCGGACCCGTCCTGCGCCCGCTGCGACGGCAGCGGCCTGGTCTGCGCGCGCTGCAAGGGCACCGGCTACGTCTATCGCAACGGCCCCGACGGCGCCGCCGAACCCGCCGAGTGCGCCTGCGACAAGGTCGCGCGCCGCCGCGCCGCCGTGCTGTGGCCGTTCCTGGAGCGCAACTCCTCGCTGCGCGGCGACCTGCTGAACAAGACGTTCGACAACTTTCGGATGCGCGACGGCTTTGCCGACGTGCGCGCGGCGCTCGACGGCGCGCGCGCGTTTGCACGGAACCCGAAAGGCTGGTTGGTGCTCAACGGCCGGCCCGGCGTCGGCAAGACGCACCTCTCCGCCGCCATCGCCAACGACCTGATCGCCCGCCGCCAACCGGTGCTGTTCCTCAACGTGCCGGAACTGCTCGGCTTCCTGCGCGCGGGCTTCAACACCGGCAGCGGGCGCGACCCCGACTTCGACCAGCGGCTGCAGACGATCAAATCGTTCCCGGTGCTCGTGCTCGACGACTGGGGCGCGCACTCCGACACGCCGTGGGCCGACGAGCAGTTGTACCTGATCCTCAACTACCGCACCGAGCGGACACTGCCCACCGTGATCTCGTCCAACATCCCGCTCGAGGATGTCGAGCCGCGCATCCGCTCGCGCCTGCTCAACCGCCACTTGAGTCGCGTGGTTGAGTTGCTGGCACCCGACTTTCGACTGACCGACTGAGATGCCGCTCGATTTCACCCAGATCAGCGCGCAGATCGAGCAACTCACGCAACGGGTTACCGGCGCTGAAATGCAGCGCCGGATCGAACTCGCGCACGAGCTTATTCGGAGCACAGCCCCGGGAGAGATGCGCGAGGCGATTGACGAGCATCGGCGCGGCCGCAATCGCGTGCCATGGCTGACCGGTCGACCGGTAGAAGAACTGGGCGTGGCGATCCCCGCGCCGGATGCGCCCGCCGACTTCGTCGTGGTCGCCGCCGACGGCTCTAACATCCCGCCCGAGCGGCACAGCCCGGCGCGCTTCTACGTGCTGAACACCGGCCGCGTGGCGCTCGGCTACGGCCGCGAGCCGTTTGCCGACATGACCACCGGAGCGCAACTGTTCTACGACGATCGCGATCTCTACTTCAGCAGCGATGACGAAGACGCCGAACAGACCGTCCCGGTCGAAGGCGCGGTGCTCGGCGCGAAGATGGCCGTCGCCGAACTCCGCGCGCTGTGGGAGACCGCCAGCGCGCAGGCGCGCGACCCGCGCGTCGCGCTGAGCGACGGCACACTGATCCTGTGGCCAATCCAGTCGCAATCGAAGGCGGTGCGCGCGCAGTTCATCGGCAAGTATCGCGCGCTGTTCGACCGCTTCCACGCAGCCCAAATTCCGGTCGCCGCGTATCTGAGCAAGCCCGGCACGCAGGATGTCGTCAATTCGCTGCGTTTGACCGTCAAACGCAGGTTTGACAAAGATAACGCCCAGCCCGGCAACCCCGACAGCCGCGCATACGCCGACCTGGAACATGTGCGCGACTTCGAAGCGTTCGGATGGCTCAAGGACGGCGAACGCTCCGACATCTTCAGCAGCTCGTCGCAGGTGCTGAACGAGTACGGCACGCACGCCATCGAGTTCTTCTACCTGAACGTGGGCGGCGAGATCGCGCGCGTTGAGGCCCCGCAGTGGGTCATGCGCAAAAGCGAACTCGCGAGCTTCCTGCACGCGGTCATCATGGACCAGTGCCGCCGCAGCCCCGCCTACCCGCCGTATCCGCCGATCCTGCAGGAAGCGCACGAGACCGCCGTTATCCCGACCGGCGACCGGCAGGCGATCGAATTGATGATCGATGACGCGCTGGCGGCGCACGGCCTGACCGGCCTGCGCGGCGCCAAAGACCGCAGCAAGCGCGTCCGCGCCATCTGACCCCCCATAGACCTCACAGGTTTTGAAAACCTGTAGGTCTGCCATGTAATCACCACTCATGACTACGATCAACTTTGGCCGCACTGCATCCGATTACGCGACGCACCGCGCCGGCTTCCCCGACTCGTTCTTCGAGCGGCTGGCGGCGCGCGGCACGCTGCGCGCGGGACTGCGCGTCGTCGATCTCGGCACCGGTACCGGCACGGTGGCGCGCGGCTTTGCGCGGCGCGGCTGCCAGGTGACCGCGCTCGACCGCGCCGAGCCGCTCATGCGCCAGGCGATGCGTCTCGACGCGGAGGCCGGCGTGCGCGCGACCTATCGCGTGGCGGTCGCCGAACGGACCGCGCTGCCCGCCGCGTGGGCCGACATCGTCTCCGCCGGACAGTGCTGGCACTGGTTCGACCGCCCGCTCGCGATGGCCGAGGCGGCGCGCGCGCTGAAGCTGGGCGGCGTGCTGGTCATCGCGCACTTCGACTGGCTGCCGTTGAAGGGCAACATCGTCGAGGCGACCGAGCAGTTGATCGAGAAGCACAATCCGGCCTGGCACATGGGCGGCGGCATGGGCATGTACCCGCGCTGGCTGCGCGAACTCGGCGAGGGCGGCTATCGCGCGCTTGAATCGTACACCTACGACACGGACGCGATCTACACGCCGGAAAGCTGGCGCGGCCGCATCCGGGCCAGCGCGGGCGTCGGCGCATCGCTGTCGCCGAACGGTGTCGCGGCGTTCGACGCCGAACTGGCGTCGGTGCTGGGCGAGCGGTTCCCCGGCGAGCGCCTCGCCATCCCCCATCGCGTCTTCACGCTGATCGCGCACCCGCCAGCAGTCCATGCCGCCTGACGCGGGCTGGCCGGCGGCGCCGCGCGATCTGCGGCTCGCCCCGGGCAGCGTGCACGTCTGGCGAGTTGCGCTTGACGGGCCGCTCAACGCCGCAGCCGCCAACAGCCTATCCAGTGCCGAGCGCGAACGCGCCGCGCGCTTTCACTTCGTGCGCGACCGGGAGCGGTACATCGCAGCGCATGGCGCACTACGCGCCATCCTCGCCCGCTACCTTAACGCCGATCCGGCGGCGCTGGTCTTTGCCGCCGGCTCATACGGCAAGCCGTACCTGGTTGACCAGGCACTGAGCTTTAGCCTGTCGCACAGCGGCGAAATGGCGCTCGTGGGCGTCGCCCTGGAGCATGAAGTCGGCGTGGACGTAGAGCGTGTGCGCGCTGTAGCGGATCTTGCGGCCGTCGCGGCCCGCTTTTTCTCACTGGTCGAGCTTAGTGTGTGGCGCGCGTTGCCTGCGCCCGCGCAGACCGTGGCGTTCTTCGCGTGCTGGACGCGCAAAGAGGCGTATATGAAGGCGCGCGGTGAGGGGTTCGCGCTGCCGGCCAGTTCCTTCGACGTATCGCTGGCGCCCGGCGAACCGGCACGCCTGCTGGCCGTGCAGGGTGATGCAGCCGAGGCGGCGAGATGGTCGCTGGTCGCGCTGGACGCCGGCGCGGGCTATGAGGCGGCGCTGGCTTTCGCCGGGCCTATGCCGGTGATCGCTTGCCACGATGGGGCGTGACAACGCACACAGCAACGGACAAACGGACGCGGCCCGGGCACATGCAATGTGCCCCTACGTTCACCTCCGTACGGGCGCGTTGCACGCGCTCCGCTACCGCGCTCTGCGCAAGATCACCACGCCGTACAGCAAGCGCCAGCCGAGCACGATCGCGCCGCCGACGCCAAGCGTCACGAGCAGGAACGGCACCGGGATCACGGCGCTGCCCAGCAGCAGCGCGCGCGCCAGCGTCGCGAGCGGCGCGGCGATCAGCCACGCGTTCAGCGAGCGCGCCATGAATACGCGCGCGGCGGCGTGCTCCGTTGCGTACGCGTTGACCAGCCACGCGGTGACGAGCCAGACCGGCGCGTAGTACGAGCCGAGCAGCAGCAATCCCAGCAGCGGGTTCTCCGCGTTGACCGTGTTGTGTTGCGCCTGCCCGCCCGCCAGAAAGAGCAGCAGCGCAATCAGATCGCCGATCACAAGCGCCCAGCGGGCGCGGGAAGAAAGATGCATGGTCGTTCCTTGAGAAGCAGCTTTGCCGTCATACGATGATTATACGGCCTGCCGCGCGGCCGCCAAGGCCGCACGCCCAATAACAGGAGAGCGCAGACTGATCGAGTCTGCGCTCATGGTGTTTTCGGACCGTACGCGGTAGCTTGCGGATTAGCCCATGACCGGTTTGGGCGTTCCGGGCATCGCGAGAGGCGCTGCAGCCTGCGGCGTGGGCGTCAGCAGGTTGCGGCGATCTTTGTATACGTACCACATCGCGCCGAGTCCGACCAGGGTCACGATGATCGACACGGCCACATCCAGCAGCGGAATCGAGGCGAGCAGGACGTACGTCACGACTCCGACCAGCAGCGGCCACAACCGGTGCGCAGCCAACGGCAGGTTGAACGGCCGCAGCACCACGCGCCCGATCAGATGCGCGCAGACCAGCTTGCTGCCAAACGCGATCAGCATCAGGAACAGCGAGAACGCCAGTCCCAGGATCATGAAGCCGGTGCCAAACACCGGATTGGCTAGCCCGCCAAACGTCAGCGAGGCCGCCACGATGCCGACGACGATCAGCGCGATGCCGGCAAAAATGGCGAGCATGAAGCCGCCAATCAACATCACGAGACCCCAGCCGGCCGCCTGCAACGGCCGCGCCTGCGCCTGCTCGGATGCTTTGGCCAGCACAGTCGGAGCAAGCCACGCAGCCAACAGGGCCAGCACCAGCAAGGTCATCAGTTCGCGCGCACGGCCCCAGATGTAATTGGCACGGGTATCCGGCGCGGCTTGCGGCCGATCGGCCGCGCGCGGCTGGAGCCGGAACGACACGCCACCGGTTGGCGCGCTCATGATTGCACCAGCCTGTTCAACCGGGCTGCTGTAAGCCAGCTTGCCCCCGATCACAGCGGTTGGAGCAATCCGCAGGCCGGGATTCACCATCGTGGGCATGTATGGCCCCATGTACACGGGCGGCGTATTGGCGGCGCCGGGCTCCCCGACATCCGCGACAATATCGCGTCCCACTTTGCCGCACAGTTCGAGCGCGCCGCCGGCGAAGCGCAGATCGCGCCCGATGGTCCCGTTCAACAGCGCCTGGTAACCGCCAAACTGGAGGTCGCGCGCGATAGCGCTGCCCGCATCGACTTGCAGGCCGAATCCGCCCACACTGGCGTTGCGGCCGATCGCGGCTTTGGAGCCCATCATCAGCGACTGGCCGGCGACATAGACAGAGTCGCGCACCGCCCCATTCAGCGTTACCGCTTGTCCGGCCGCCATGACATTGCCATTGACGGTACCGTTGATTTCGACACGCGTGCCGAAGGCAATCAAATTGCCGTTGACCGTGCCATTGAAGACGACATTGCTGGCGAACAGCATCAGATCATCGTCAATGACTTCGCCCGCGCCAATGACGACGCTTTCACCGGATCGGGTGTCCACTGCGCGGGCGATGGGCGTTAACCCGCCCAGCAACAGCAGCGCGAGCGCCAGCGCACAGAGCGCTCTGATCGGCCGTTTCATCCTGTTCTCCTTTCGCAAGCATGCAAACGCAATTGACAGACCATCCGCTCTTAAGCATAGCGCGTTCGATGCCGGATGACAGCGGGCGTTTGTAATACCCCGGCCGTGACATTCGTCATGCCCCCGTGATGCAATTCAGGCGCAAAAAAAACGGAGCCGCTCACTCGGCCCCGATGACCTTCGTCCGCAATTGCCAGATCGGTCCTATCCTGGGTCAATCACAAAGCGCCACAGACGCTCGCGCGCCACGCGATCGGAGTTCTGAATGCCAATGCGCGTGGTGCGGCTGACGCGCGCGGCGGGCACACGCGGTATGCGCTCGACGAACAATTCGTCGCTGCGCGTGATATCGGCGCCGTTGAGCGCACGGTCGATCGCCAGCGCCTGGCACAGCTTGGCCGGCCCGTCGGACAGCGGCTCGCGGCCGCGCAGGCGGCGCATCGTCTCCACGCCCTCCGATGGCGCGATGGCGCGAATCAGCACGGCCGACGGGAAGTCGGCGCGCTCGGTCACGAAGTTCAACATCCAGTGCATACCGTACGTCAAGTAGACGTAGGCATGCCCCGGCGGCGCGTACATCACCTCGGTACGCGGCGTGCGCCCGTGCCACGCATGGCAGGCGGTGTCCGCCTCGCCGATGTACGCCTCGCACTCGCAGATGATGCCGCTCAAGCGCTCGCCGCGATGGATGCGCACCAGCCGCTGCCCGAGCAGATCGCGCGCGACCGCCAGTGTGGGCCGCGCGAAGAAGGCGCGCCGCAAGCGGGCGGTCATGCGCCGAACTCGTACCGCGAATGCACGATCTGGCGGCCGGTCGCGTCGTGAACCAGCGCGACATGATCGACCGTGAACTCCCAGCTAAAATCGCGCCCGGCCAGCGTCTGCATCGTCGCCGCCAGCTGCTCTGCGGTCAGGTCCCCGGACGCCAGCGTGATGTGCGGCACCCAGCGGTCTGGTGCGTACAGCTCCGACACATTCTCGCCGATCGCGACCGTCGCCTCCCACAACGCCTGCTGGAACGCCGTCAGCGCCGGGTCGCGCACGACCGCGAGGAACAGCACCGGGCGCTCACCGGTGAACACGCCCAGGTTGGCGGTGCGCACGCGAAACGGCCCGCGGTCCGCTGCGAACGCGCGCAGTGTCGCGTCCAGCCGGTCAAGCGCGTACTGCGGGGCGATCTGGTACGAAAAGTGCGGGTACGGCGTGACATACACGCCGCGCGAGCCGCACGCCCTATCGATCTCCTCCCACAAAGCCTCGATCTGGCCGTACTGTGGCTGCGGCAGTAGTGACACGATACCGTTCATGGCATCACCTTGGCCTGCTCAATATCCGGCTGCACAGCCGGCCCTTCCCCGTCCCGATCCGATGCCAGCGCCACCAGCGGCGTGTGATGGATCGGATGGCGGCTGACGACGACCGGCACATCGTACGCCGCCTGCAGGAGCGCTGGGGTCAGCACCGCCTCGGGCGTGTCCAGCGCCAGCAGCGCGCCGCGCGAGAGCAGCGCGATCCGGTCGGCGTACAGCGCGGCCAGATTGAGGTCGTGCAGCGCTGCGATCACGATCAGGCCGCACTCGCGCGCCATACGCCGCGCCAGTTGAAGGATGTCGGACTGGTGCTTCAGGTCGAGGTGCGCCGTGGCCTCGTCGAGCAGCAGCACTTGCGGCGCTTGCGCCAGCGCGCGCGCCAGCAGCACGCGCTGCTGCTCGCCGCCGGACAACTCGCCGACCGGCGTATCCGCCAGGTGCGCGATGTCGGTCTGCGCCATAGCGTGGCGCGCGATCTCGACGTCGTGCGCACTCTCGCGGCCGAACAGGGAGAGGTACGGGTTGCGCCCCATCAATACCATATCGAGCACGCTGAACGCGTCGGGCAGGCGCGCGCCCTGCGGCACGACGGCGATCCGCTGTGCGCGCCGGCGCGCATCGAGCCGCGCCAGGTCCGCGCCGTCCAGCAGCACGCGGCCGGCGCGCGGCGACAGCGTCCCGGCGATGACGCGCACCAGCGTGGACTTGCCCGCGCCGTTGGCGCCGATCAGCCCGAGCACCTCGCCGCCCGCCGCGCGCAAGTTGATATCGCGCAGGACGGGCCGGGCCGCGTAGCCGGCCGTCAGGTTCTTGATCTCAAGTTCCATATCAATCAACGGCGCCAAAGATCACCACAGAAGCACAAAGACACAGAGTCTAATCCAGAGTCTCTGTGCCTCTGTGTCTCTGTGGTGAGATGCTGTTTCGAATTAAAAATACGCCGCCTGCTTCGCGCGGCGCAGCAGGTACAAAAAGAACGGTGCGCCGGCGAACGCCGTGACAATACCGAGCGGCAGTTCCTGCGGCGCGAGCGCCGTGCGCGCGATCAAATCGGCCAGCATCAGGAAGCCCGCCCCCGCCAGGAACGACCACGGCAGCAGCCGCCGGTGATCCGCGCCCGACACGAGCCGCACGGCATGCGGCACGACGAGCCCGACGAAACCAATCAGCCCGCTGAACGACACGGCCGTGGCCGTCGTCAGCGTCGCGGCTACGATCAGCGCCAGTTTGACGCGATCGACGTCGACGCCGAGCTGGCGCGCCTGCTCCTCATCCAGCAGCAGCAGGTTGAGCGGGCGGGCCAGCGCGAGCATCACGGCAAAGCCGATCAGCGTGAACAGCAAAATGACCGTCACCGCGTCCCAGTCGCCGCCGCCGTAGCCGCCGAGCAGGAAGCCGAGCACCCGCACCGCCTGGTTGTTGATCGACAGCATGATGAAGGTGGACAGCGACGACATGAGCGTGCCGATCGCCACGCCCGCCAGGATCAGCGTGGTGGTGGGCGTGGCGCGGCCGACGCGGCCCAGCCCGTACACGAGCACGACGGAACCAGTCGCGCCGGCGAACGCCGCCAGCGGCACCGCCGTCGCGCCGAGCAAACCGGCATTCCAGCCGAGCGCGACGGCAACCGTCGCGCCGAGCCCCGCGCCGGACGCGACGCCGATCAGGTACGGGTCGGCCAGCGGGTTGCGGAACAGCCCCTGGTACGTCGCGCCGGAGATCGACAACGCCGCGCCGGTCAGCGCGACCAGCACGACGCGCGGCAAACGGATCTGCAGGACGATGGTCTCGTATGAGACCGGCCAGTCCGGCGCACTCACACCCGGCGCGAACTGCGCCAGCAGGAGTTTCAGGACGGTCAACGGCGGGATGGCGACACTGCCGAACCCGACCGCGACGATGGCGATCAGCGCAATGACCAGCGCGCCGAGCGCCAGCCCGCCGGCGTTGCGCGCGCGGCCGCTGGCGCGGTCTGTATGACTGCCAGTCAAAACAAAAATCCCCTTCCGGGATGAGAAGGGGATGGAGTCTGCACGGGCTCCCGCTCTCCTTTCTCTCGAAGGCGCATGACGGACACCCGGGCAGGCGATCTGGCTCCTAGCGACTAGTTGCTAGCAACTAGTGACTAGTTACAGTTGCGGGACAGCGTCGGAATTCGCGCGATGGCGGCACCGAACTTCCCCTATTGAGCCTGCCTTTGCAGGCAAGGCACCCGGGCAATGGGTATGCAATTGGTAACAGCTTCGATTATAGGCGCACGGCGGACGCGCAACAAATCGCGGCACGGCGAGCCTGACGCGGTCGATCTGGCGCCGATGCGCTAGGCCCGCCGCCGGCCAGCCCAGACCACCGCCAGCGCCGCGACGAGCGCAACAAATCCCGGCATATTGCGGCCGACCCAGTCGGCGTCCGGCACGCCTGCAACCGTCGATTTCTCGAGGACAGCCATGCGCGCTTCGAGCGCCGTCACGCTGGCCTGCATGCCCGCGAGTGCTTCGGCCTGCGCCTGCGTGTGCGCCACCAGCCGGCTCACCGTCGGATCGGTGCGCGCTAGCCCCACCGCCACCCGAACCAGCTTAACGCCGGCGTCAGTTGACATCTCCCAAGCCTGCCCCACGACCTGCGCATACTGCGCCGCCGTGATCTGCTCCGGCGCGACGGCGATGCCCGCGCCGTCGTTCAGCCCCGATGGCACGATAAAGTCGCCCGCCTGCACGACGCCGCGCACCTTGACCGGCGCCTGCCCGATGAAGGCGATCAGCGTGTGCGCCCCCCGGCGATCCTGCCCCGGATCGTTACCCGACACGATCGCGCCCGCGCTCGCCGCCATGATCTGGCTTGCGCCCCGCGTCTGCTTCGTCACCCTGCCATTGACGACGCCGACGAGCTCGCCCGGCTGGATCACCTCGCCCGCATCGAGACGCGGCAGCCACTCCGCGTAGTCGTTGCCGGGTCCGGCGAACGTCACGCCGCCGCTTCCATTCCCCTCGATGGATCCGACCGATACATCGGTCCCGCCCTTGAAGAACGTCACGTAGTTATTGCTCGAGAGCGGATCGCCGGTGTAGGCGATCTTCAGCGCCAGCACATCGGCCGTGTTGCTGTTCGCGCTGTTCTCGATCTGCGCGACGTGGTTGGCCGGCGTCGCCGTCGAGGCGATGCTCTCCACCACATGCAGCTGGTTCTCCGGCGCGTTCGTGCCCAGGCCGACGCCGTTGGCCGCGCGGACGATAAAACTCTGGCCGACGGTTGATGCGAACGGGGGCACGGTGTTATCGGCCCAGACGAAGGCGCCGTCGTGCAGCGCGCGCGCCTGGCTGCCTGCGGCGAAGCTGTACTGCCCGCTGGCGATATTGCGCTCGCCGCCTGGAATCGTGGCGGCATACGCGGTGACGGTGTTCGTATTGCCGCCGCCGATCGTGCCGTACGTCGCGCTGACAATATTCGTGTAGCCGCCGGCCACGGTCGCGTCGTTTGCCAGCGCCTTGTTGTGGTCGCCGCCGCCGATCGTCGCGCCGCCCGCCATGGCCTCGTTGCGGTTGCCGCCGGCGACGACCGAGTTGTTGCCCGCCGAAATGTTATGCTCGCCGCCGCCGATGAACGCCTGGATGTTGCTCGCTTCGTTGTCCACGCCGCCGGCAACGGTGGACTCGCTGCCGAGGGCGCGGTTCAGGTCGCCGCCGCCGACCGTCGCATACGATGCGCCTGCCGTGTTGTTGCGCCCTCCGCCGATCACCGCATTGGAGGCGGTCAGACCGATCGTGTTCGTCAATCCGCCGCCAATAGACCCGAAGAGGCCGTGCACCGCGTTGTTGTCGCCACCCGCGATCGTCCCGTAGGCGGCGCTGACCGTGTTGCTGTAGCCGCCGCCGATGACGGCGTAGTTCTGGCCCGTCACATTGAGCGCCCCGCCGCCAATCACGGCCCAATCGCCCGGGCTCTGGATCGAATTGGTGATGCCCCCGCCGATGAACCCGAAGGTGTCCAGCACGATATTGTTGCGCCCGCCGGCGATCACGGCGTATTCATCGCCGGACACATTGTTGGCGCCGCCGCCGACAAGCGCGTATATGGCGCTCGCGTAGTTCCCCCATCCGCCCCCGACATACGACAACGCGCCGGTGGCGTGATTGATGTAGCCGGCGCCCACGCCGCTATTGACACCATCCGCGCTGTTTGATCCGCCGCCGGCAACCGTCGAGACCCATCCCGTCGCCCGGTTGCCCGAGCCGCCGCCAACCGTTGCGTATGCGCTGTTGGCCGTACCGGCATCGTCGCCGGCCTGATTGAACAACCCGCCCCCGACGGCCCCGTAACCGGCGGTGATGCGATTGGGCAGCGCCGGGTTCGGCGACACCGGCCCCCGGCCGCCGCCGGCGATCGTGGCGCCGTATACGGTCGGCGAAATCACGTTGCCGCTGTAGCCGCCGATGACGTTGGGCGCGGTGATGCTTTGCGTCGTGCGCAGACCCGGGAGCGCCAGCGCATACGGCGCCGGCGCGACCGCCTGCCGCGGCAACAACGCCGCAAACGCGCCGCTGCCGGCCGGACAGCGCACGCTCATCTGCAGCCAGCGCGCCTCGCCATTGAACGCGTTGGCGCCGAAGTCGAGGGTTGTCTGGAACAGGCCGCTGCCAACCGACACGGTCGGCGTCAGCGCGCCGCCGACCTGCGCGCCCGCCGCCTGGTCATCGAACAGCCTGAACGCGACGTCACAACTGCCGTTGACCGGAACGCCGTTGTTTATCAGCCGGCCCTGATACACGAAGCCGTAGCCCGGAATCGCCTGCACCGCCATAGGCTGGGGCCCTTGCGCCAGCACGCCGATGGCGCCGAGCGACAGCGCGAGGGCGACGAACACAACGATGGGTAGATGTTTGCGGTTCATTCGGACCCTCCCGGGTAGGCGTCTGCCAATCCGGGCACACGCCAAATAGTGGAGCCTTATGTTCTATCCACGGATGGTGCGCATCGGCGCCGTCCCGATGCGCGGCCAGCGGGCGCAGGGCGGTGAAATGCGGCCGTCATCCGGCCAGATCGAGCATGAAGACCGTTCTACGAACCGAACATGGGCAGCAACGATTGCGACGGAGCACAGACAGGTCGGGCAAAGCGGCTTGCCCAGCGCTGTAACGGAGCCGCAGACACCCGCGAGATCATGGCATGCACGATCATGGGGGTCGGGCGTTGAGGCGCGGAAAGACGAGGAAGAACCGTCGCGCACTCTCCACTGGCTGCAACGAGCAACGCGCCGAGTCTCTTTTTGCATATCCCCCTCCCGAGGTTATGCCGTGCCTGAAATTGTTGAAGAGTATAGGACGGTTAGCACGCGCTGGCAAACACACCTAATACTATTTCAACTTGGCCATGTCCTCATAGCGATTGCGCAAGTGCAACTGCCGCCCCCTCATCCCCTGGCCCCTTCTCCCCCGCGCGCGGGGGAGAAGGGGAAAAACTAACGGGGATTGGTGCGGCGGCGTGCCGTGTGCTCATGCGACATGGGGACATTTTCAATTTGAAACAGTATAAGCCGTGCAGGAACCGGCGGCGCGCTGACCGTCTAGAGTGGGTTCCGGTTGGATGGATGGCGTGCAACGCCAATAGCAACCAGACCGTCATGCCGTTGTCCGCTGGCCTCTCGCCAGCGGACGACTCGCTCCGGTGGTTTGCCGGAGTGCCGGTACGACGTGTTGGTGCTATCAATTGATCAGAAAAGCGCTATGAGCGCTGGCTTGTGAGGACACAACACAACGCAAATGGGTATCGGTACGCGAGTAACCGCATCCGAACCCGCCACGGCGAGTGGGCGCCATCGGGTATAGCGCCCATCCTGTGGGTTAGCTTGCCAGCAGGAAATAGAACACCGCCGTCTTCGCGCCGGGCGTGTCCACCAGCGTCGTCAGCAGCGCTGCGTTAAAGATTCCGTCGCTCTGGTTGGCCGGCTCGTTCGGGAAGTAGATCTGCGTCGTCAGTATCGGACCGTTGGGCGCGTTCACCTTGACGTGGATGTGCCGCGTGCGGCCCGGGTACAGCCCGGGGTAGACCGTTTCGAGCCGGTACAGCCCCTTTGCATCGGTGATCTGGTAACCGCGCAGCTTGTAGCCGCTGTTGTCATAGCTGCCGTTGCCGTCGGCCTGCCAGAAGTCCACTCGCGCGTTCGGTATCGGCGTGCAGCCGACCGTCATGACGTAGCCGGTCACGACGAACCGGTCGCCGGGGATACCGGGCTCGATCAGCGATGCGCGCTGCGGCGGGTTCGCCTTGTAGTACGGCCCCTCGGTCTGCTCCAGCGTCGCCGGCGCGCGCGTGGCGCAGTTCACGAACGGCGGGACATACGCCGCTGCGCTCGTTGGCGCGACGGTCACGGCCGGCTGCGGCGCGAGCGTGACGGCGGGACGGCTCGTCGCTGCGGGCTGCGTGGTGACAGTCGCCACAACCGGCGCAAGCGATGGCAATGCGGTCGCAACGACCGGCACGGCTGCGGCCTGCGGCGCAGTCGCCGTCCCGCACGCGCTCAACACGGCGGCCAGCACAACCAGGCTGGCGCGCCAGACTTTGTTACCCATAGTGAATCTTCCTCCCTTTCTCCATCTGAACGTATATGTTCATTGTACATGACGTTGAGTTGATTCAATACCATTAGCATAAGCAATGAATACGCATTGGACAGCGATTCTATTCATCGTTACACTTCGGAATGAACTCATCACATACATGCGATTTCTTATGCCTCTCCAGGAGCCTGCCATGAACCGCGTTCCTGCGCGTATGCGACGATCCCACCGCGGACTGATCACCGCCCTGCTCATCGGTCTTGCCGGCGCGCTGGCGCTGGGCGCCCTGCAGGCAAGCGCCACGCACGACGCCCCGCGGCCCGTATCGGAGCGCGTCATCTCGCAGCAGGCCGGCCCCGCCGTCACACACACGATTTGGCTCAAGTCACGCACCATTCAGCCGTCCGACCCCGAGCGCGCGGCCCTGCGTTCCGCCACGCGCGCCGATCGCGAGCGCGTGCATGTGCTGGTGCAGCTCGATTTCATCCCGCGCGAGGCCGCCCATGCCGAGTACGCGCGGCTGGGCATGCGCCTGCTGGACTATGTGCCTGATTACGCCTGGATCGCCAGCGTGCCGGCCAACGCACCCGATGCGCCGCTCGGCATGACCGGCGTGTCGTGGGCGGGCGCTATCGCCGCGTCCGACAAACTGGCGCCCGACGTCCGGAACCGCCAGTGGGGCACGCATAACCGCGCGCCCGACGGCACCGTGGCCGTGTACGTGATCGTGTACCGGGACGTGCCGTTCGACAGCGGGCGCGGGATCGTCCGCCGGTACGGGCGTGTCACCGCCGAGCTGGATACGCTACGCGCGTTCATCGTCGAGATGTCCGAGGCGCAATTGGCGGCGCTCGCCGCCGAAGAAGACGTGCAGTGGATCGAGCCGGCCGAGATGCCGCTGGGCGAGGCCAACGACGGCATTCGCTCCACCATCGGCGTCAGCGCGGTGCAGGCTGCGCCGTATAACCTGACCGGCACGGGCGTACAAATTCTGATTTACGACAGCGGCACCGTCACGCCCACGCACCCGGATTTTTCGGGCCGCCTGACCATCGGCGACGCGACCGCCGTGCGCGACCACTCGACGCACGTGGCGGGCACCGCCGGTGGCGATGGCTCGATGAGCGTGGCGGCGGGCGGCACGGCCAACCAATGGAAGGGTATGGCGCCCGGCGCGAGCATCATCTCCTACGGCTATCAGGCGAACAACACCGGCATGTTGTTCTACAACGATCCCGGCGACATTCAGGCCGACTGGGCTGCCGCGCAAAACACCTATGGCGCGGACGTCGGCTCAGCCAGCCTGAGCAGCAACATCTATGCCAACTATCCGCTCTCGTGCACGCTGATGGGCAACTACGGTCTCAGCAGCGCGCTGATGGACCAGATCGTGCGCGGCGGCAATGCGGCGGTCGGCATCGGCGACAAGTACATCGCGACGTGGGCGGCGGGTAACGAGCGGGGCAGCGGTTCATCGTGCGGCACTTACAGCACGACGTCGCCGCCGGCCGGCGCCAAGAACCCGATCCACATCGGCGCGTCGGACAAGTCCGACAACATGAGCACCTTCTCGTCGTGGGGCCCGACCGACGACGGGCGGCTGAAGCCGTTAGTCGTCGCCACCGGCGTCAACATCAAGTCCACGATCCCCAACATGTTCGTCAACACGTCGACACGCAACTGCGACGGTTCGGGCGACGACTACTGCTGGCCTTACGACACGATGTCCGGCACCTCCATGGCGACGCCGGCCGTCGCGGGCAGTATCGCGTTGATGCTCCAGCAGTACCGCACGACCTACGCGACCAGTGGCAACTTCTGGCCGTCGACCGCGCGCGCGATCCTGATGCAGACGGCCAAGGACCTCGGCAACCCGGGAGCCGATTACCAGTGGGGTTACGGGCGGGTGGACATCAAGGCGGCCGTGGACCTGATCCAGCACCGCGGTTTCGCCCAGGACAACGTCAGTACCGGACAGGTCGATGTGTACCGGCTGGTTGTGACCGATACGACGAAGCCGCTCAAAGTCTCGCTCGCCTGGGACGACTACGAGGCGACCTTCAATGCCAACCCGGCGCTGATCAATGACCTCGATCTCGAGCTGGAAGCGCCCGGCGGGACGATCTGGCGTGCGTGGGTGCTGAACGCCGCCAGCCCGGCCAACAATGCGACGCGCGGCATCAACACACTGGACAATCAGGAGCAAGTCAGCGTGACCGTTTCGGAAGCTGGCACCTGGCTCGTGCGTGTTAAAGGCACCACCGTGCCGCAGGGACCGCAGGACTATTCGCTGGCGTGCGAGGGCTGCACGCTCTTGAGCCTCGGCGCGTGCGCCGACATGGTCGGCGGCGTGACGGCGCCCGTCGTGGCGGCACCCCAGACAGCGCTGTCCGACAACGGCGAAGGCAGCGCGGTCGCGCCGCCGGCACCGGGCACGCCGACCGTCGATAGCGCCGGCAGCGGCATCAGCAGCGAAGACGGCAGCACCCCCGGGCCGCGCCGGCCGCAGGTGATTCCACCATCGCCGACGGTGGGGGAACGCTGGCAGCGCGCGCTGGAGCAGAGCGGCGTGGCCGCCGATGCCGCGCGCGCGCAAAGCGACCGGATCCTGGCGGCATTGCGCGCGTTCGATACTGCCCGCAACAGCGGGCCGGAAGCGGTACTGGCGTTTGACGCGCAGGCCGAGAACGACGTGCGCGAGCTGATCCAGGACGATGTGGCCGAGGCGCGCGAGACAATCGCGGCACGCAGAGTCCCCCGCGCGCCCGCCGTGCTGCCGCTGGCGCCGGCCGTGACGCGTGTCGGCATCAACGGCGCGTGCGCGTACAATACGATCCAGGATGCGATCAACGCGGCCGCCAACGGCGCGACCATCCGTGTGGCGGGCGGCTACTTCAGCGAGAACATTGACATCGCTGGCGGCAAGGTCATCACGATCTGGGGCGGCTGGAACGCCAGTTGCGCCACCCCGGTCACCGGCACGCAGACCACGCTGGAAGCGGCAAGCAGCGGCAGCGTCGTTGACCTGTCCGGCGGCAGCGTCGCGCTGCTGCGCAATCTGGTGATCGGCTGGGGCACCAGCTTCGGCGCCGGGCTCGACCTGCTCGGCAGTTCGCTGGTTACGCTGGACAACACGGATATCGCGGAAAACCACGGCGCGTCGGGCGGCGGCATGTACATCGGGAGCGGCAGCGTGGTCACGCTGACGAACGGCTCGCAGGTGCGTTCCAACACCGGCAGTGCGGGCGGCGGCGCCATCGTGTATGGCCGCCTGCTCGCGCTCGACACCGGCAGCGACATCACCGGCAACTGCTCGACGACCGATGGCGGCGGCATCTACGCCAGCGGCGGCAACGTGACCCTGAGCAACGCCGATGTGCACGCCAACCGCGCGCTCGGCGCGACCGGACGCGGCGGCGGCCTATTCCTGTCCAGCAGCGCGGTGCTGACCTTGACCACATCGTCGTTCATCGGCGAGAGCGCACCATGCTGTAACGTCGCGTATGACGGCGGCGGCATCTACGCGGACCACTCGACGATTGTCTCACTGGGCGGCAACTCGACCATCTTGCAGAATCAGGCATCCAACAGCGGCGGCGGCGTTTACCTGAACGATACCAGCCTCTTCCGCGCCGCCAGCGGCACGAACGTCGGCTATGACGCTCAGGCCGCGAACGGCAACACGGCGATTTTTGGCGCGGGCATCTATGCGCTCAACAGCGCCATCGACTTCAACGGCCGCATTGTCAACAACGTGGCGTCGACCAGTGGCGGCGGCCTCTATGCCGACGGCAGCGTGATCACACTGACCAACGCGCAGGTCGGCGGGCTTGGCGTCAATCAGCATAACCGGATTGGCGCGACCGGGCTCAACGGTGCGGGACTGTACCTGTTCAACAACACCCACGCCGTCCTGAGCAACACGACCGTGGCCAGCAACACGCTGTCCAACCCCGGCACCGGCTACGGCGGCGGGGTCTACATCCGGCAGAACAGCGCGCTGACGGCAACCAACAGCCGCGTCGAGCACCACCTCCTGCCGTCGGCATTCGACGGGCGCGGCGCGGGGCTGTATATCCAGGACTCGCGGGTGACCTTGAGCAACACGCTCGTGCAAAGCAACACGACCAACAATCTTGGCGGCGGCGCGCGCATGTTCGGGACCAGCGTGCTGGACGTCTTCGGCGGCGGGTTCGTCAATAACCGCGCGCTCGGTGGCGTCGGCGGCGGCATCGCGGCGACGAACGTGTCGGATATCAACATGGTCAACGCAATCATGCAACGCAACAGCGCGTCCACGCACGGCGGCGCGGTCTATCTCGACGCGGGCACGCTGGCCCTGACCGGCGCGTTCGACGTGCGATTCAATAATGCGACGCTGGACGGCGGTGCGGTGGCCGTGGTCGGCGCCGGAAGTATGAATTTCGTCGCATCCGGCGCAGCGGCCTATCTGGGTGTCAACCATGCGGGCCGCAACGGCGGCGCGTTGTACGTCGGCAACGGCAACACCGTTCAATTGCACGCGACGAGCGGCACGCCGCTAGATTTCAACACTAACACCGCCGGCGGGCACGGCGGAGGCGGCTACGCCGATGCCGGAGGCTTCTTCGACGTGTATGGGCAGTTCCAGGCAACCTCGAATCTGGCGGTCGGCAACGGCGGCGGGTTCTACCTGGCCAACGGCTCGCGGATCTGGCTTGACGACTACTTCAATACACGTCCGCAGATCTGGGTCAACAGCGCGGCCAACGGCGGCGCGATCTATGCCGCCGACAGCCCGCGCGTCGAATGCGATGGCGTTGACTTCGGCTTCAGCAACAACGGCAACAAAGCAACGAGCGGCTCCGGTGGCGCGATCTACTTGAGCGGCAGCACGCTAACCGCGGACAACTGTGTGTTCCGCAACAACCAGGCGCTGGCGGGCAACGGCGGGGCCATCGCGGCCTACACATCGACCGTGAACCTGGGCACGGATGTTGCCGCTCCCGTCGTGCTCTCGCCACGGCCGGCCGGCCCGCGCCAGCCGGGCGCGCCGCAGTCCACGACCTGCGACCCGGTCAACGGGCCGTGCAGCCGGCTCTTCGCCAATACAGCGATCAGCAGCACCGCCAGCAACGGCAACGGCGGCGCGGTCTATGTGAGCGACGGAACGCTGACGCTCGCCGGCGTGCAGCTCGACCGCAACACGGCGGTGCGCGGCGGCGCATTGTATCAGGACGGCACCGGCGCGCGCAGTTGGCTGACAAACATGCTCGTTTACAGCAACACGAGCCGGTTATCATTCGGCGCCGGTGTGCGCGCCGCCGCGGGCGAGATTACAGTCACGCATGGCACGCTGGCGAACAACACGGGCGGCGCAGGCTTTTCGCCCGGCGCGGTATCGGCGCGCGTGTACAATTCCATCATCTGGGGCAATTCGGTTGGCGCATTTGGCGCACTCACCTCGGCGGTCTGCAATATCGACCAGAGCGGTACTGCAGGAGCAGCCGCCAATCCTCTCTTCATCGCGCCGGGCGGCGGCGAGAACTACCGCCTGGGCGTCGGATCGCCGGCGCGCGACGCATGCGCGAGCCAGGGGGTGCTCGTCGATTTCGCCAACCACAGCCGGCCGTTCGGGGCGGCGTTCGACATGGGCGCCTTCGAAGGCGGGCGGTTCATCTTCTTGCCGCTCATTATGCGCTGACACCCGCCGGAGCGAACCACGGACCCGCGACTTTCATCGCGGGTCCGTGGCGTTTCCGTCACGCGGCGTCCCCGTTTCACGTTCACACCCATTGTCACTAAAATAGTGGGCATGCCCGACAGCCTTGCGCCAGCCGGCGACCCGCCGCTGCCCAAATTCAATCCGTTCGCCGATCTGCTCGGCCTGCGCTTCCTGCCGAGCGAGCACGGCCACTGCCACGCAACCATCGACGCCGGCGAGAACCTGCTGAACCCGAACCTGGTCGTGCACGGTGGCGCGGTCTACACGCTGGCCGACACGAGTATGGGCACGGCGCTGAGCCGCGCCTTGCCCGATGGCGAGCACTGCGCGACGATTGAAATCAAGATCTCATACTACGCGCCGGCGCATGCCGGGCGGCTGGACTGCGACGCGCACATCACGCACCGCACGCGGCGCTTCGCGTTCCTGGAAGCGGAGGTGCGCCAGGCGCAGCATATCATTGCGCGGGCGACCGGCACCTTTGTCATCGTGCGCCCGCACCGCGACCACGGCGAGACGCCGGCGCGCCAGCCATAGGCCATCCAACACAGCTCAGGAGGCATTCGTGTTTCAACCCCAGAATCTCTGCATGTTCCTGTTGATCGGCCTGGCCGCCGGCTGGCTGGCCGGCGTGCTGATGAAAGGTCGCGGCTTCGGTCTGGTCGGCAACCTCGTGCTCGGCGTCATCGGCGCGTTTGTGGGCGGGTGGGTGCTCGATCTGCTGAACATCGATCTGCGCCTGCCGTTCGCCAACCTGCTGACGGCCGTGCTCGGCGCGGTGCTGCTGCTCGGCGCGCTGAACATCGTCAAGCGGGCGTGAGCGTGGAACCGACCGTACGGCCGCGCATCAAGATCTGCTGCATCGCCAGCCGCGCCGAGGCCCAGGCCGCGATTCGCGCCGGCGCGTCGGCGCTCGGTCTCGTCTCGGCCATGCCGAGCGGCCCCGGCATCATCGCCGACGCGCTGATCGCCGAGATCGCGCGCAGCGTGCCGCCGCCGATCGCCACTTTCCTGCTGACCAGCCGCACCGACACGCGCGAGATCATCGCGCAGCAGGCGCACTGCCGCGCGAACACGATCCAGATCGTGGACCGGCTCGAGCGCGGCACGCACGCCGACCTGCGGCAGGCGATGCCCGGCATCCATCTGGTGCAGGTGATCCACGTCACCGGCGAGGAGTCGCTCGACGAGGCGGTGCGCGTCGCGCCGCAGGTCGATGCGCTGCTGCTCGACTCCGGCAACCCGTCGCTGGCGGTCAAAGAGCTCGGCGGCACCGGACGCAGGCACAACTGGGAGATCAGCCGCCGCATCCGCGCGGCAGTCGAGGCGCCGGTCTTCCTGGCCGGCGGGCTGAAGGCGGAGAACGCGGCGGAGGCGATCGCGCAGGTCGGACCATTCGGGCTGGATATCTGCAGTGGCGTGCGCACGAACGGCTCGCTCGACGAAGACAAGCTGGCGGCGTTTATGAAGGCTGCCGGCATCGGCGCGTAAACAAAGGCGGTGGGATGGGGGAGCCAGTCTATCATTATCGCTGGCAGTGGGATCTGCAGTCGAGCCCGGAAGCGCTCTGGCCGCTGGTCGCGGACACGAACCGCTTCGACCGCGATGTCGCCCTGCCCGCCGTCACCCAGGAAGGCGACGGCGAAGGCCTGGCCAACGCGCGCCGGCACTTGCGCATGACGCGCCTCGGCGTGCCGATCGAATGGTACGAGGACCCGTTCGAGTGGGTGCGCCCGTACCGCCTCGGCGTTGTGCGGCGCTTCGTGCGGGGCCCGGTGAAAGAGATGCGCACACAGGCGCAGTTGGAGCCCCGGCCGGGCGGCGGCACCCGGCTTATTTATGATACCTGGGCCACGCCGCGCAACTTGATCGGGCACGCGGCCATCCCGTTTCAGGTCGCCTGGTTGAGCCGCCGCGCGTTCGACCGCACGTTCCGCGCCTACGACAACTTGCTGGCGCGCAAACCCGATCTGACGGCGATCGATCTGCCCGGCCCGGTGAATTTCCCGGCGGGCGGCCGCGAGCGGCTGGCGATCATGGCCGGCGAACTGAAGACGCAGGGCTTCGATGCGGAACTGGTCGGGCGGCTGGCGCACCTGCTCGAAACCGCCGACGACCTGACGCTGGCACAGCTGCGTCCGTATGTGCTGGCCGATGCGTGGCGCGCGCCACGCCGCGCCGTGCTGGAGCTCTGCCTGGCGGCGACGCGCGCCGGCCTGCTGAATATGCGCTGGTGGCTGCTCTGCCCGCTCTGCCGCGGCCCCAAACAGCGCGCCACCTCGCTCGGCGAGATCAACCCGAACCTGCACTGCGAAGTCTGCAATATCGACTTCACCGCCAACTTCGAGCGCTCGGTCGAGCTGGTCTTCTTCCCGAACCCGGCCGTGCGCGAGAGCGAGGTGCGCGAGTTTTGCATTGCCGGCCCGCAGGTCACGCCGCACGTCGTCGTCCAGCAACTGCTGGCGGCGGGCGAAACGCGCGCCGTCAACCCGCTGCTCGACCGCGGGCGCTATCGCCTGCGTGTGCTCGGCATGCCAGGCGCGCAGGCGCTCGCCGCCGGCCCGGAGGGCGCACCGCAACTCATGCTGGCCGCCGGCGCGGCGGGCTGGTCGAACGACGAGTTGCCGATCAGCCTCTCGCCTGCCCTGACGCTCGAAAACCGCATGAGCGCGGAGCAACTGTTCATCCTGGAGCGCATGGCGTGGACCGACCAGGCGGTGACCGCCGCCGAGGTGATCGCCATGCAGTCGTTCCGCGACTTGTTCGCCAACGAGGCGCTGCGGCCTGGCGAGCGGATCAGCGTCGGCAGCCAGGTGATCGTGTTCACCGACCTGCGCGGCTCGACGGCGTACTACCGGGAGGTTGGCGACGCTGTGGCGTTCGGCCAGGTCATGAACCACTTCGACGTGTTGCGCGCCGCGGTTGTCGAGGAGGAGGGCGCGATCGTGAAGTACATGGGCGATGCGATCATGGCCGTGTTCCGCACGCCGACCGCCGCGCTGCGCGCGATGATCGACGCCCAGCGCCGCATCGACGCGCTCGGCGTCGCCGGCGCGTCGTTCGGGCTGAAGGCCGGCATTCACTTCGGGCCATGCGTCGCCGTGACGCTGAACGACCGGCTCGACTACTTCGGCTCGACGGTCAACATGGCGTCGCGGCTGGAGAAGTTTTCTGCCGGCGGCGACGTCATCATCTCGGCAGTCGTGCACGACGACCCGGACGTGCTGGCGTATTTCGCCGCCGAACGCGAGCGGGTCCGTGTCGAGCCGTTCGAGGCGACGCTGCGCGGCTTCGAAGGCGAGCAGTTCCAGTTGTGGCGCGTGATCGTGATCGCGCCGCAAGCTACATAAACAAAACCACCACAAAGACACAGAGGCACAGAGAAAACCAAATGCATTTCTCTGTGTCTCTGTGCCTTTGTGGTAGATTTCCATTTGGAGCAAACCATCATGCCCCCAGTGCTCGTGCGGTACAGCGACTACAAGGAATACCCGCCCGCCGAGATGGCCGAACGCGCCGCCGCGTTCTACGCCGACATCCGGCGGCGACGCACCGTGCGCGACTTCAGCGACCGGCCCGTGCCGCTGGCCGTGATCGCGGATGCCGTGCGCGCGGCGGGCGCCGCGCCCAACGGCGCGAACATGCAGCCGTGGCACTTCGTCGTCGTGAGCGACCCGGCGATCAAGCATCGCATCCGCCTCGCCGCCGAGGCGGAAGAGCGCGACTTCTACGAGCACAAGGCGCCCGCCGAGTGGCTCGCCGCGCTCGAACCGCTCGGCACCGATCCGCACAAGCCGTTCCTCGAAACCGCGCCGTACCTGATCGCCATCTTCGCGCAGGCGTACGGCGTCCTGTCCGACGGCCGCAAGGTCAAGCACTACTACGCGCAGGAGTCGGTCGGCATCGCCACCGGCTTCCTGATCGCCGCGCTGCATCATGCCGGGCTGGCCACACTGACGCACACGCCCAGCCCGATGTCGTTCCTGAACGAGATCCTGGGGCGGCCCAACAACGAGCGGCCATTCCTCTTGCTCGTCGCCGGCTACCCGGCGCACGACTGCCGCGTGCCCGACATTACGAAGAAGCCGCTCGACGAGATCGCCACATTCATGTAGGCCCGCGCCTGGAGGAGACGTTCTATGTGCCGGAGCATCAAACGCCTGTACGTGCCCGCGCAACCGGTCAGTGACAACGAGGTGCGCGCCGCCGCGCTGCAGTTCGTGCGCAAAGTCAGCGGCACACGCACGCCCTCGCGCGTAAAGACCGCCGCTTTCGAGCACGCCGTGGATGAGGTCAGCGCGGCCGTGCGGCGCATGCTGGAGGAGATGGAACGGGCGACTAGCAGCTAGTCGCTAGCGGCTAGCCCTTCCAGTTCGCTCACCACGCGGTCGAGCTCGTCCACCAGCGGCGAGCCGCCCGCGGCGCGGAACGCCGCGACCAGCGCGCGGTAATACCAGAGCGTGCCGTCCTTCCCGCCGTTGAAACGCGCCCAGAGGCCCTCGCCCAGCGTGCGGTAATCCGCGCTGATCGAGCGCACGTTGTGCAGTTTGTCCGCCGCCGAGACGAGCCGCACCGATTCCGACGCGCCCGGCAGGTGCGCCAGGTACGCCTCCTTGCGCGTGCGCCACGGCGGCTTCGGCACGACCTCCGCATCGGTGCAGCCCCACACAATCTGCTCGACCGTCTCGCCGTAGCGCCGGCGGATCTCGGCGGCCGTCACGCGGCCGCCCTGGTCCTCGATCGCATCGTGCAGCAGCGCGGCAATCGCCTCGTCCTCGCTTGCGCCTTGCTCGATGACGATGCCCGCCACCGCCAGCAGGTGCGCGATGTACGGGATGTGCGTGCCTTTGCGCGTCTGCGCACCGTGCAGTTGCGCGGCGTAGGCCAGAGCATCGGAGAAACGGGACGTCAGCATCGGTGTCCTCGCAGGCATACTCAATTCGCAGCGTCATTATAACGCCGGCGTACGAAACACAAAGCCCTCGCGGGGTTGTACGCCGCGAGAGCTCAATCATGTTCTGGCCGGTGCCTGCGCGCAAGAGCAGTTTGCGAAAGGAGCTGATACGCATTGCGTGGTAAACCGCACAACAGGTTTCTGGATTCCCGCTTTCGCGGGAATGACAGGCGTATCAGTTCATTCTGAAAAACGCTCTAGAGCGTGCTATGCTTCGAGAAACCATCGAAAACAGGTTTCAGTATGCCGCTTTGAGCAGCATCTCGGCTTGTTGCGCCCCATCGGGCACGCCACAGGCACGCAGATCGCCGGCCACCAAGTCAATGTCGTAGGCGACGCGGCGGTGCGCCAGCGTCCAGCCGTCGCGGGTCCATTCGGCGATGCCGTAGGCGGCGCGCTGGTCGCCGTCGCGCGGGTAGCCTGCGCTGGCGATATCGAACAGCGTCTGCGTTCCGATCGTGCGCCGGTAGGCGACGTGCACGTGGCCGAAAGCCAGCACGTCCGCGCTCGTGCCGGCGATACGCGCGGCCAGTTCGTCGTCGCTGCGCTTCGGCGAGAGGTCGTCTTCGAGGTCGCGCGGGGTGGCGTGGAAGATCAGGAGTTCCCGGCCCGGCGCGGGCTGGACGCTATATGCAAACGGCAGACGCGACAGATAGGCAATGCGCTTCGCGCCCAGTTGCGCGACGGTCCACGCGATGAACGGGTGCGAGCCGCCTTTCACCAGATAACGGTCGGTGTTGCCGGTTAGCACCGGGCAATTCAGCGAGCGGACCAGATCGACGGTCTCGGCCGGACGCGGACCCAGCATGGCCAGGTCGCCCGCCATGACCGTCAGATCAAAGGCGCCCTGCCGGCGCATGTCGGCCAGCACCGCTTCGAGCGCCGGCAGATTGCCGTGCGTGTCGGAGAAGATGGCGATGCGCATGCGATGGCCTTCAGGCGTTCTCGATCTCGGTCGTCTCCATGTCGTCAGCGGGCGCGATCTGCGCCATGGCCGGCGCCACGGCCCGCGCGGGCACGCCGCTCAGCATGTGCATCCAGTCGAAGAGCGTCTCGGCCGGGGGAATCGGCCGCTTGTAGAAGTAGCGCGCAAACAACATGCCGGCAGCATCGTGCAGGCCGTGCACGATCATCGGCACCAGCAGGTTGCCGGTCAGCTGGTACAGCCAGCCGAAGACCAGTCCCTCGATGACCGCCCACAGCGCGAACAAGTTGAGTCCGCGCCCGACGTGCGCTAGTGCAAAGATCAAGGCGGCCGGGATCCAGCCGATTTCGTTCTGCAGGATGCCACGGAAGAATGTCTCCTCGCCCAGCGCGGCTAGCAGTCCGCCGCTGATGACCGCCATGAAGCTGATGCGCCCGAAGAGCAGCGTGAAGCCGCGGTCGAACGCGCGCAGGAACGGGTGAACGCCGATCATCCAGTTGACCATCAAGATCGTGCCGTCGAGCGATGCGAGCAGCAACCCGCCCGCCAGCAGGGCGATGAGCGACTGGACGTTGAACAGGATAGACTCCGACAGATCGATCCCGCGCAGCGTCGCCCAGAGGTTGGAGACGACCAGCAGGGCCAGCATGGACAGCAGGGCGATCGGCGCCCGTTGTTTGGCGTAAAACAGCATGCAAATCTCCTAAATCAATCAGCCGACAACTCCGACCGCAGCAGCGCGTGCAGACGGCCATTGGTGGCCACGACCTGCGGTTGCCCCGGATACCACGGGCGGTCGGCGTAGTCGGTCACGCGGCCACCCGCCTCGCGGACGATCAGCGCGCCCGCCGCGCCATCCCACGGCTTGATGATCGGCTCCCAGTAGGCGTCGACGCGCCCGCACGCTACCCACGCCAGATCGAGCGCCGCCGCGCCGGCGATACGCACGCCGCGTGTGAGCATCGACACGCGCAGATATGTCTCCATGTTGCCGCCCGTCTCCAGCACGTCATACGGAAAGCCGGACGTTGCCAGCGACTCGATCAGAGTGCGCGTTTGCGACACTGCGATCGGGCGGCCATTGAGCGTCGCGCCGCCACCGCGCCGCGCACTGAATAACTCGTCGCGCGTCGGGTCGTAGACGACGCCCACCTGCGGCTCGCCATCGGCATACAGGGCCAGCGACACGGCAAAGACCGGAAAACCGTGCACGAAGCCGGTCGTGCCGTCCAGCGGATCGATAATCCAGGCCGGATGCGGGCCGAAAACCAGCGGCTTGCCTCCGGCCTCTTCCTCACTGATGATAGCATGGGTCGGATAGTTCGCGGAAACCGCGCCGATAATCAGCCGCTCGGATTCGCGGTCGGCGGTCGTGACCAGATCGACTCGCCCCTTGTGCGTGACGTCGAAGCCCTCGCGCTGATAACGCATCAACAGCGCGCCCGCTTCGCGCGCCAACGACTCGGTGAACTGCTGGACTGGTTCGGTTTGCATAAACACTCACCCAATAAGATCCACCGCAGAGCACGCAGAGAGCGCAGAGAAAACCTTGGCAACAGCGATCTTTGTGTGCTTATTGCCTGGAGCGGTTGGCGAAACAATCCGACATGGTGCCGCACAGGGCTGTGCGCCGCATGTAGGGACAGGCCTTTGGCCTGTCCGACGGGCAGGCGACGTGTCGCACCCTTTGGGGTGTCAAAGACCTGCCCCTACGCGGCGAACCGCATGGCGTGCCCGATGTTAATACAAAATGCTCTAGCGTGCCGTGGCTTCGCCGCGCAGAGTACGTGCGAGTTCGTCGTGAATCAGCCCGTTGGTGGCGACCGTCCAGAGCGTCCAGGGCGTCCAGCGCCCCGCGCCATCCATCGGCGTGACGCGGCCGCCCGCTTCGGTGATCAGCAGGGCGGCCGCCGCGCCGTCCCAGGGTCCCAGCCCGCGCTCCCAGTGGCCGTCCTGCCGCCCGGCCGCCACGTACGCCATATCCAGCGCGGCCGCACCGACACGGCGCACCGCCTGTGCTTTACGCGACACGCGGCGAAACTGCTCGGCATTGTTGTCGGGATTGGTCGCGCGGTCATACGGGAACCCGGTCGAGACGAGTGCATGCAGCAGGTCGGGAGTGGACGAGACGCGCAGGCGCTGCCCGTTCAGGAACGCGCCCGCGCCGCGCTCGGCGCAGAACAGTTCGTCGCGGTTCGGGTCGTACACGACGCCGAGCACCGTCTCGCCCTCGACGCGATGCGCTATCGACACGGCAAAGACCGGGTAGCCATGCGCATAGTTGGTGGTGCCATCCAGCGGATCGACGATCCAGACATCGCCCGACTCGGCGCCACGATGGTCGCCTTCCTCGGACACGACGACGGGCGCGCCAAACAGCCGGCGCAGCTCGCCGACGATCAGCGCATCGATCTCGCGGTCGACCACGGTAACCAGGTTGATTGCCTGCACTTTGTGCTCGACAGCCCATGCACCGCCGAGCCGCTCGCACTGGATGCGGCCAGCTTCGCGCGTTAGCGCGATGACAGATTCAAGTTGAGGCATACGGATCCAATCGGCCGCCGGCAGGCGGCCACGCGCGGCAAGCCGTTGCGGCTTCCATTGATAGAGGAATGCCAGCGCCGGGCGACCGGCCACCAGCCCGGCCGCCCGGCCGATGACAAAGCCGGTTTAGGAGCGGAGGACGGCGCGGAACGAACGCGCCAGAACCACGAGCAAGACCAGTAGCCCGGCGATGATCAGCAGATCAAGCTCGGCGCCGGTTTGCGGCAGCGCCTGCGAGCCGCCGGTTCCGCCCGTCGGCGTGGCCGTCGCTTCAGCCGTCACACCACCGGACACCGTGGTTGGCGTGGCCTGCGCGGGTGCAGCCGCCGTGGCCGCGCCGGACGGCGACCTGGTAGCCGCCGCGGTAGCGCCTGTCGTGGCCAGGCTTATGACGCGCGTCGCCGCCGGTGTGCCGACCACTACCGGGGTGACTGCGATCACGGTGGCCGGCCGCGGGGTGCCGGGCGCGCTCGTAACCGCCGCCGGCGCTACGGTGCCGCCGGCCGGCGTGGTCGCGGGGCGCGTGCCGGCCGGCGTGGCCGCGGCCGGGCTGGTGACCGGGGTCGGGTTTTCGCGCGTGCCGATCAGTCCGAAGCGGCTGGCCGCCACATAGCCAAACACGCCCAGCAGGCCAACCACCAGCAGGCCCGCCAGGCCAAGGGCGATCAGAATGAATGTGCGGTTCGGCCCGCTGCTGCTGCTGCCATTGGGCTCTTCCGGCGTGGGTTCGATCAGATTGCTCATTGTGCGCTCCTCCATGTTTGATTTTGGCGGGCGGTCTGTCGTAGTCCGTCCGCCTTACGGCGCTTAGATATATGCTTCAAGGTTGTTCACGGGAATCCAGCCGGTCTCGCCGTCATCGAACTCAACTTCGGCGGCGCGCACGCGGATGCCGCTTTCGAATTCACGCGCGCGAACCTGATCGCTGGCGATGTGACCGGTGCGGCCGATCTCGTCGCCGGCCGTGACCCGCACGCGCACATTCCGCACGATCGCCGCGTATGCGCGCGGCGTCTCCGTGACGACTGCGGCGTCGCGCGCCGGCAGCGGCACGACCAGCTCCGGTCGCGAGGCGCCCCAGCGCGTGCGCGCCACCGCGTCGAGCGACGCTTCGCGCGAGTTGCTGGCGCGGCAGAGCTCGTAGGCCGGCCCGGCCATCGGCACCGCGCCAAACCCTTCGGTGATCACGACCGGGAATGGCGCGGCCAGCGCAGCCGCGCACAGCGTCGCGGGCATGCTGCCGCAGATGATCCCGCGCACCTGCTGCGCTTCGGCCTGCTTCAGGCCTGCGGGCTGCAGCGCACCGCCGGCGACCACGATCGTGCCTAGGCACGACACGTCGATCAACTCGGCGGTCAGCGGCTGCTCGCGGACGGCGCCGAGCACCTTCAGCACGCCGAAGTTGGTCTTGCCGTTGCCCCACAGGCCCTGCACCAGCGCGCCCGCCACCTGGATGACGACGCCGAAGCGCGACGCGTTAGCGACGACGCCCTTGATGCCAGCTTTGAGTTCGAGCGGCGCCGGCATCATCTCCAGCAGCACCTCGCCCTCATGCTCCGCCAGCAGGCGGCCGGGCGCGGGTGCGCGGATCACGCGCGCCTGCTCGAGCGTCCGCTTGTGGCGCGCAATGATCTCATCCTTCGCAAACTCTTCCCCCGCGTGTTTCAGGAGCAGCGTGTGGGCGCGCGACGACGGCACTTTGAACATCTGTGCGATGTTATAGACGCGCGGCATGTCCGGCACAAACGCCCGCGCCACGACGTCGACCGGCTCGACGCGCTGGTCGGCGCTCACTTCCGCCTCGCCGGGGCGCGGCAGCAGGCGCTCGCGGACGATGCGCGTCTGCGCCAGGATGTGCGCCATCGGCAGGTAGAACGTCTTCGGATCAATCATCGCAGGTCGGTTCCGGGCGGCTACGCGCCCACATTATACTGCCACTGCTGATTCGCCTCGGCCCGTTTGGCCGGCTCGGCGGGCAGGACCAGCGGCCGCCCGCGCGCGTCGATAATCAGGCCGACCAACCCGCCCTCCACGGTCAGTTTGCCGGGGCGCCCGCGCCCCTGCCCCAGATCGATCTGGCGGGCCGGCTGCAACTCCAGCCGCGCCCGGCGGCCCGGTTCCAGCGGCAGGATATCGATTTCGCCCGCTTTGACCTCGCCGCTGAGCGCGCCGCCCTCGGCATACGCCAGATTGTAGGTCAGGACGATCTCGCCGGGTTTGGCCGCGCCCATGGGACAGATGGCCGTCCCCAGCACGCTGATGCCCTCGCGCGCCGCCAACTGCGCGGCCGCCTGCGGCTGCACGCTGGCAATCAGGCTCAACTGCGAGAGCAGGCCGCCCGTATCCATGGCGAGGTTGGCGACATTGACCGGTTGCAGCGCGTCGAGCAGCATCAGCACCGCCTGGCCGGGATGCGGCACATGCGTGAGCACGCCGCCGGAGCCGATGAACAGATCAATCGGTGGCAGCAGGTCCGCCAATTCCGGTTTGCCGGACGGCTTCCAGCGCAGGCGCAGGTCTTGCAGCGCCAGCCGCACCGCCTCGCGCGCGACGGCCTGCTCCAGCCAGAGCGCGCGCCGTGTGACGGGCAGCGTTTGCGGCCGCGCCGATTTGTTGGCCAGCCAGTCCCACGCCTCGTCCTCGCTCATTTCCACCGGCAGCCAGCGCAGCACGTTGGCGATGCCGGCCGCGCGCGCGACATGTTCCGCATTGTGGCTGACGCCGAGATCGCTGCGCTGCACGCGCTGGATCAGACCGTGGTCGCTGATGGCCAGCGTGGTGGTTGCGCCGCCGATGTCAATTCCGAGCGCGCTCGATTCGAAATTCCGGGCCAGCGCGCGCATGCCGGCGCCAAACGCTTTCGACGTGGCGACGATCGGTTGCGGCGACCAGCCGACCAGCCGGCCGATGCCCGGCAGTCGGTTCAGCCGCCGCTCGACAAACAGCGCTTCCAGTTCGGTTTCCAGCGGCTCCAGGTTCTCGCTCTGCACGGTGGGCCGCACATTGTCGACGGACGACAGTCGCGCGCTGTCGCCGACCATCTCGGCGAGCACGCTGCGCGCCGAGGCGTTGCCGGCGAAGATCAGGTCGGGTTTGCTGGCCGCCGGCCATGTCTTGCACGCCATGACGACCGCGTTGGCCACATCCATCAGCGGCGCATTGGCAGCCTTGTCATCGCCGCCGACCAGCACGATCACGTGCGGCTCCTGGCGGTGCAGCGCCTCGATGCGCGCCGGCAGGTCCCAGCGGTGGCCTTTGGTCGTTTCGCCGTCCAGTGCGCTCAGCGCCGCAGTCAGCGTGTACGTCGACGCGGCCGCCTTGCGCGCGCTCTCCACGCTGTAATCGCGCATCACGCCGGCGATCGCCACACGCAGCGGCTCGGCGGCGCTTGTCGTCGCGACAAATGCATCCACGCCGTTGCCATCGCTGGTCTGCGGGCAGATCAGCGTGCTGTGCTCGTCCAGCAGGCGGCGCGCCGCAATCGCCTCGATGCGGCCGATGCACTGCAGGACCGCCAGCGAGATGTCGGACCAGGGCGGCTCCAGCGTGGATGGAAACTCCGCGCTGGCCAGGATGCGGTACTCGCCCTCGACCAGATCGATCAGCACCGCCTTGGTCAGCGTGCTGCCGACATCGGCTGCGAGAATCGACACGACATTGGATACGGGTTCGGTTGACATGGTGCCGGAATTGCGGCGCGCCGTCAGCGCACCGCCAGCCGGAATGCCTCGAGCAGGAACTGGATGCGCCCGACCAGCAGCGTCACGCGCGACAGGACCAGTCCCGCAAACAGTGCGCCGAGCGCGACCCAGATGAACCCGCGCCCCAGCGCGCCCCACAGCGCCACGACTGCATTGAACGCGCGGCCGGCCAGCGACCGGTTGCCGCGTACAAACTGGAACGAGACCAGCACGCCCAGCGTGCCGGCCAGCATCAGCACGTTATTGAACACCTGCACGCCCTGCTGGACGGGCGTCGCATCGGGACCGGCGCCGTCGAACAGCGAGCGCGCGGTGACCAGCCCCTGCGGCAGCAGCGTGCCCAGCACCGCGCCGCTCACGGCCGCCGCCGCGCCGACGCCGAGCAGGAACGCCACCGGCACGCGCCCGATCCACGCCGTGCCCGGCGCGATGCGCGTCAGCAGCATGACGCCGAGCGCCAGCGGCGCCAGCAACGGGTACTGCGTGTCCGGGTGCGCGGCGAGCGGCGCCAGCAACTGCCCCAGCAGCACCTGATGCACCGCGGCCACCACGGCATACGCCGCCACCGCGCCGATCAGCATGTGCTGCGCGATCCGGAAAAACAGGTTGTCGCCGACCACGTACGTGAAGATCATCACGGTCAGCGCGGCCGACACGAACACGCCGACCGCATCGCCGGCGCCGGGCGGCAGGATGCTGTGCAGCAACTCGAACAGCGCATCCATGCGCCTACGCGGCCGCCGGCCGCGACCACAGGCGGGCAGCCAGCGCCCCGGCAATGACGACCACCAGCACGATGACCACATATGAGATCGCATCGAGCGACGCCGCGGCCGATGCCGGCCGCCCCAGGTAGCCTTCGTACTCGGCGGCGCCGCGCGAGCCGACCAGCAGGCCTTTCAACTGCCCGCTGTCATAGTACGGCGCCGCAACCGGCTCGGCGGCGGCGCTGACCCCGGCGAGCAGCGGCTTGCCGCTGTCGCGCAGCACTTGCTCGACCCAGAGCTTCAGTTGCGCGCCGTCATCGGTGAACACAATCAGCAGGTCAAACGCCTGCCCCGACTTCAGACCGGCGGCCAGCGGCGACCCGGCCAGTGGACGGCCGCGGAAATCGCGCCCGCCGGCGGGCAGGCCGTTCTGCGCCAGGCCGCGCATCGCGGCCGCGCCGCCCGACAGGAAGCCGGCATTGATGTGCGTCTCGCCGTACGCGTACGGGTAGGTGAACGACGTGGCTACCGGGCTGCCGCTGTTAAGCGCATCCTGTGCCAGTTGGCCGCCGTCGGCGACGAAGCTGACGGCGGCGATGCGCTGCTTGTTCTGCAGCAGGTGCAGCACGGTCGCGCGCGCCTGCGGATCGAGCTCGCCGCGCGCGCCCGCGCCGTAATCCATGCCGAGCAGCACCAGCGACCCGGGCCGCAGCGCGCTGATTTGATTGATCGTCTGGTAGAAGTCGAGCGTCGGCTGGCGGCCGATAATGTTCGCGCCGCGCGCCTCCGACACGAACGGCAGCGGCAGGAATGGGAACGCCGCGACGAACACAATCACCACGACCAGCCACAGGCGCAGACACCCGCCGCCCTTCCTCGCCGGGACCGGCGTTTCGATCGATACCATCGGCGCGGCGTGCGGCGCGGACAGTTCGTCAAATCCGGTCACGGCCACCGTGGCCGCCGGCGCTGTGGCTCCGCCGCGAGTGTGGGGCGCAGCCATAACGCTCTCGACGGGCAGCGCGCCGCGAATGCCGGCCAGCAACCCGCTGGTTTCGATCGATTCGCCGGACATGGTTGCAATCGCGCCGGGCTTGAGCGCCTCAACCCATGACGGAATCTCGGCCGGCATAATTTCAGCGGGCGCGGCGTCGGCCGGCGTGGTCGGCGCGGCGGGTTCGCCGCTTGCGGGGCTCGGCGCGACCCCGACCGGCTTCAGCCAGTCGGGCAGTTCGTCCACCGCCACATCGTTCATGGACCAGTCGGCGGGCGTTTCCGGCTGTGCCGGCGCCAGGCTCCTGAGCCAGTCGGGCGTTTCGCCCGGCTGCAGCCCGGATGCTTCGCTCTCGCTTGCGGCTATGTCGGTTGGCGTCGACGGCCCCGACCCGACAGCCGCCAGCCAGTCCGGCAGTTCGTCGGGCGTGTTCGGCGTTAGATTGCCGGCAGGCGGCGCCGCCGGCGTTGCGTTCTGGCGCAACTGCGCCAGCCAGTCCGGTAGTTCGCCCGTTGCGATGGGCATTACATCGGCGCCCGCGCCAGTGTTTGAGGCGGGCGTTGTCGTCTCGTCGCCGATTATCGCGGCAAACTGGTCGTCCGTCACGTCAAGCGGCTCACCGGCGAGTGGCGGCTCTGCCGGCTGTATGAGGGACGCCGGTTGCAGCGCACGCAGCCAGTCGGGCAGTTCGTCTGCGGGCGTCGGCGCGGTCTGCGCTTCTGCAGCCGCGGGGCGCGGATCCGGCGAGATCTGCACGGTGCGCAGCCAGTCGGGCGTCTCGTCGGCGGCGGACTCCGCAACGGGTGCAGCTAAAGGCGCAGCGATCACCGGCGCATCTTCTTCGGGCAGGTCTGGCGGCTCGGCGTCAACCACGGGGGCCAGGCGCGCGCCACAGTTCGCACACGTGGCCTGGTCGGCCAGGTTCAGCGAGTTGCAGAACGAACAGCGGCGGTTGGCACTGCTCAGGTCCGCGCCGCACTCGTTGCAGAATTTGCTGCCATCACGGTTTCCCATGTGGCACTTGGCACAATAGATCATAGAGGTTCGCGCCGGTGCTGTCGCCCGCGCGTGGTTACTGGTTAAACAGCCGGTCGTGCTCAACGCCCGACAAGAGCCGCAGTCCGGTCGCCAGCGTGCCCAGCGCCACACCCAGCACAATGCCGCGCATGCCGGCCGTCATTGGCACGCTGATGATCCAGGCGCGCGCGTCGGCAAACTCGCGGCCGAAACGCTCCATCAGCGGCAGTTGGCCGAGCAGCACGATCGCCGCCGTCAGCAGCATGAATGCGACGCCGCGCCCGCGCGCGCGCAGTGCGCGTACCACCGCGCCGCCCATGAAGAACACCAGCAGCGCCAGCATGGCCGATTCGAGCGGCGCCTGCACATGCTGAAATATCCACTGCAGGGACGGGGCGCTCACGCCGTTCAATCCGGCGCACAACACCACGAACGCCGTCCCGATCAGCACCAGACTGTCCGGCCAGCCCGCTTCGCGCGCGCGCACACGGCGCAGGTGCACGGCCAGCAGGTTCCAGAGGCCGAGCATGAGCGCGAAGGCAAACAGGATGCCCGCCCACTGCACGAACGTCCGGCTCAACTCGCCCAGCAGCAGGGCGTCGGTGAACTGGCCCAGCAGCGTGACGAGGCCGGCGCCGACCATGACGGCCACCGGCACGATGCGCCGGCTCACAACCTCCCCAGCGTGCGCGCCGCGGCCAGTGCGATAATGCCGGCGATGATCAGCCAGCGCGCAATGTCCTGCGTTGCCAGCGACGCGATCGCGGCCGCGCCGCGCGACAGATAGGCGCCGGCTGCGAACAGATCTTCGCCCAGCAGCACGTCGCGCGTCGCCAGCGCCATCAGCGGCAGCGCCACCGGATTGCCCGAGCCCGCCACCTGCGGGATGCCGCTGCGCGTCGCCGACTCGGACGCCAGCAGGTACTCGTCGCCAAAGCGGCCCAGCATAAAATTGGCCGCCACGCCGCGCCGGTCGAGCAGTTCGCAGACGCCGGCCGCGTACGCCGCCCCGGGGTCGCCGTCGCCGCCGCCGATGAAACGCGCGCTCAGCGGATCGAACTGCGCCAGATGATCGCGCTCCACAAACGGCCGGCTCATGATTTCCTGCGCGACCAGCAGCGTGGAGGCATGCCCGGTCGTGACGACCGGCATGTTCAATGCCGCCGACGATTGCCGGCTCATGAAGTCCAGCACATTCAGCGCCGACACGGTTTCCATTGCCTGCGCATCGGCGATACCGGCGGTGCCTAGCGCGAGATGGACTGGCCGCCCATCCTCGGCCGCCTCGGCGACCGTGCGGCGGATGGTTTCGTATGCAGATATCTTGCGCAGCTCAGGCGAGAGGCCGCGGCCGACCCAGGCCCAGAGCACGACCCACAGCGCGGCAAATGCCGGAACCGCCATCAGCCACAGCGTGCCCATGTCCACGCTCATAGCCCGGACTCCAGTTGACGTATCAACTCGTCGAGGCTGTGCGCGTCAGAAAGCCCGTGTGACAGGCGCGTGATCGATTCGTCGTCGAAGAAAACGCCCAGCACCGGTTGAAAGAACAGCGCAGCTTGCCCGGCGATGGGAGAGAAAGGACGGTGTAATTCGAGGAGAAAAATTGCAGGCGCGGCCATGCCGAGGCGGGAGATCCACCGTGCGACCCCCGTCAGCCCTGACTGTCGCATTGAGGCGCCTTCGCTCATGGTAGCGACAGTATAACATGTCTTTAAGGGCATGGCAAGGTACTTTTCGTCCTATATCGCCATGCGCCCCTGGCCATTAAGTCGGGAGCACATCCAGCGCGACATCCACCAGGAGCGGGTCCCACGCCGCCCAGCGCCCCTCGGCCAGGATGTGCCGCGCCGCTTGGTATGTCATGCCTTTGCGGTACGGACGGTCGCTCGTCATGGCGTCGAACGCATCGGCGATGGCGACAATGCGCGCCAGGTGCGGGATATTCTCGTCTCGTAAGCCGTCGGGGTAGCCCTTGCCGTCCCAGCGCTCGTGATGCGAGCGGATCACCTTCATCGCGCCGCCGAGCGACTTGAGCGACGAGACCAGCTCCACCCCGATCACCGGATGCTGGCGCATCTGATTCCATTCTTCGGCGTCAAGCGGGCCGGCCTTGCGCAAGATCGCGTCGGAGATGCCGATCTTGCCGATGTCGTGCAGCATGGCGCCCTTGTGCAGGGCCTTCAGATCGGTCGCGCCCAGGTTGATGGCCGCGGCGATGGAGAGCGCATACCTGGAGACGCGCTCGGTGTGCTCCATGGTATACGTGTCACGCGCTTCGACGACGCGTGCGAGTATGAACAGCACCTCTTCCGCGCGTTCCAGTTCCGAGGTTAGCGCCCGCACGCGCAATTGCGCCCGCACGCGCGCCAGCAGTTCGCTCATCTCCCACGGCTTGGGCAGGAAATCCGACGCGCCCGAATCCAGCCCACGCACCTTGTCTTCGGTTTCGCTCTGCGCCGTGACCAGAATGACGGGCAGCAGTTCGGTCTCGCGCTCGCTGCGCAAGCGGCGCAGCGCCGTTAGGCCGTCCATGCGCGGCATCGCGATGTCGAGCAGCACCAGATCGGGCTTCTCGGCGGCAATGCGCTCCAGCGCTTCCACGCCGTCGCCGGCCAGCGTCACCCGGTAGCCCTGGCGGCTCAGAACTTCCGCGGCCAGCTTGCGGTTATTCGGCAGGTCGTCGACGACCAGTATGTGCGGTGGCTGCGGGTACAGCGAGGCGATCAGTGACGCACCGGTTTGGTAGCTCATATCAGGGAACCAGGCAGAAGCTCTCGCGCGTCGCGGAGCATGCAGCCTGCAGCGGCCGCTGCAGCGAATCCACGGAGCGCTCCGCAGACTGCATCGGCGTGGCGGGGCGCGCGGGCGGCTTCGGCGCGGCGGTGGCGGGCGGCGCAACCGCCGCCGGCGCTGGGCCGGGCACGGAGGCCGGCGCGCCGGATTTCCAGGCGCCGGCCAGGGCGCGCGTCAGGTCCAGGTATTGCGTGCCGAACTTCGCGCTCGGCTCAATATATGTGTTTTCGACAAACTCGTTCCAGGAGGTGATGACGATCCAGTCCGGGTTGGCGCTGGCCGCGCCGGCCCACGCGCCCTTGTACCATTCGCCGCCCTGGCGATCGCGCCGGTAACGGCCGGATCGCTCTACCAGTCGGGTGTCGTCCCAGCCGGGCATGACTGTGCCGACCCAGGTGCCGCCGGCGTCGCGCACACGCCCGGCCCACTGGCGCTGTGCCGCGCCCGGGTCGGCCGCCCACGCGACTGAATACAGGAACCCGCCATCGAACGGCCCTTGCAGCGACATATTCAGCCCTTCGCTGATCCACAGCGAACGGCGGTTCGGGTCCACCTGATTGCGAATCGACTGCCACGCGCCGGCCAGCGCCGCATTGCCAACCCCCGGCAGGGACGTCTGCGTAAAGAAGATCACCGGCCGGCCGTTCGACTTCATATAGGCGGGCTTCGTCGCATGCGTGGACAGCAGCGCGGACAGCGCATTGCGCACATCATCGGGTGAATGGAAGAACGGCCCGCCGGTTTCGACGCCGGCCGCAACGGTGAAGCCGCGCTGCGCGGCGACGTCGAGCAGGGCGCGCAGGTTGGTCTCGGTCTGGTTGACTTCCACGCGCGGGCCGTACCAGGCGGAGATGAAGCCGTCGATGCCGGCGCCCCTGGCCTGGTCTACCTGGCGCGCGATCACCGCGGGGTTGCTGGATGAGTAGCGATCGGGCGGGTAATCGACAACCACCGGATCTTTCCAGATACTTTGATCGTACCAGGGATAATAGATCGCCAACACCATGCGACCGGGCGCGGCCGACAACGGGGAAGGCGCGCACCAGCAGGCCAGCATGAGTCCGAGGGTAATCCACTGCACGACACGACGGACCATTGCGAGAAAGGCTCCATGGCGGGCTGTGAGCGCCCGGCATCCATGATTATACCATCCCGGCGCGCCCGCGCAACAGCAATTCTCATTTTGGAGTCGGTCGCCAGGTTGCCTCCTCATCCCCTGGCCCCTTCTCCCCGCGCGCGCGGGGAGAAGGGGAAAAGCTAATGGGGAGGTGCGCGGCGGCGCAGCCGCCGCGCACCTCCCCTTAGAATCTCGCCCCCTCCCAACTCCGTTGGGAGGGGGTCGGGGGGA